>JANNOC010000064.1:0-17228 GCA_031398865.1 Gemmatimonadota bacterium
CGTGACAAGAGAGCGATGGCTGCGCGCGACAGCGTACCCGGCGCCCACGAGCATCACCGCGGGAATGATGGCCACGGGCAGCACGACGCCCAGCACCACCATGACCGTGGTGCCCGCGGCGCCTGTTCCGGCCGCGACGGCGCCAAGCCCGATCCGGCTCGTGCGCACGTTGACGAGATTCGCGTCGAGCCGGAGCAGCGTGCGGCGCGCTTCCACGGGAGTGACGGTGGCCGATACGTCCTCGGCGCGTGACAGCGCGTAGCCCCGCCCTCCGATGTTGAAGCCGCGTTTGATATTCCCGAGAAGATCGCGGCGCGCCTCCCAGACCATGCGATCGGGAAAACGCCGCTTCACCTGCAGGCATTCCTCACGCTGCATCCAGACATCCAGAGCGGCGAGCACGTCCGTCGGAGTGCCGTCCACCACTCGTGAGGCAGATACGATCGCCGATCCGAAAACGCGGGCTACCCGCGAATCCTCCTGGGGCACGTCCACCCGCGTGCGCTCCTCGGCGAGCGCCTGTCGCAGCACCTCCGCCGAGAGACCGACTTCCTTTCCCACCTCGAGGATCTGCTCGTCGGTGAGTAGCTCCGCCGGCTCACCGGATCCCGCCTGTAACTCCGCCGCGCGCGCGAGCACGCGTTCGAGCGCCCCCCGGTCAATGCCGGGACGGGGGATGGGGATGGGAACCAGCTCGTCTGCCATGTCTCTCTATACCATGTTGCTCAGAGCGCTCGCTAAATGCCGCCTAGCACGATGTCGAGTTGCCGGCCGATTGCCGCACCGATTCCCGCGGGCAAGGGGAAAACAGCGCGCAGCGACGCCCGTGGGTCGCTCCCGGCCGACGCGTTCGCCGAGCGCAGGTAATAGCGCGCGTAACCGTCCGCCAGTTCCGGCGCCGTGCGTTCGAGCAGAATCAGCCCTCCCTGCACGGCACCGGCGCTGGTGAGCCGGTCGGCGAGCCCCGAACGCCGGTCGTTCGGCGTGATGTTGTCGTTCACCGCGGTCGCCGTGAGCGCGGCGATGGCTTCGTGCGCGAACACATAGATGGGCTCCAATGCGTTCTCGCGACCGGCCGGTGACGTGGTCGCGATGAAATTGGCGGTCCTGCCCTGCTTGATCGTCCGTCCCTCGCCATTCAGTGGGACCGAAAGCAGGAAGCTGCCCGAGCCCTGCTGCGTCTTGTCGAGGAAGTTCTGCAACTTCGGACGGTACACCCTCTGCCAGAGCGAATCCGTGGCGGCAATCGCCGACGTGCGCGCCCGCTGCTCGGCGAGCCAGTAGGAATGGTAGAACTTGGCGCTCTCATCCTCCAACGATGCGACGTACAGCCGCAGCCATTCCTGGTCGGCGGGGGCGGGGAAGTATCCGGCGAGAATGACGAACGCGTCGAATACCTCCTGACTTCTCGCCGCGCGCGGATTCCCTTCCGCTTCGAGAAAGAGCTTGACCACCTGCCGCAGATCGTCCCAGCTGCCGAAGTACAGCGCGAGGAACTGGCTGAAGAACAGCGTGCGGTTCGTGTTGAGGCGCGCGCGCAATTTCTCGCGGTTCGCATCCAGGAGGGTGATCGCGTTGCCGCGATTCTTGAGGACCTGCAGCTCGTCGCGATAGCCGCGCCGGAAGAACGGAACCTGCGCGGTGTCGTCCTGCAGCATCGCGTACCCGTGCAGCCACAGGTCCACGTGCTCGCGCGTCTTGATCGGCCACATCGTGCTCGCGGTGGGATCGGCCGGAGTCGCTGCTCCCCCACCGCTCGATCCACCCGCCGCGCCTTGGCCGGCCGACGCGCATCCCCAGATCACCGCGCAGAGCGCGCCGGCGCCGAGGACACGCACACGGCCTGCGCTCAGTCGCAGCATTCCGCGTATTCCGTGCAGATGACTCAACATCATCGCTTTCTCCGTCAGTTCGAGGATTCCAGGATCACCGCCATCCCCTGTCCGCCGCCGATGCAGGCGGTGCCAAGGCCATAGCGCTTGCCGGTCAGTCGCAGTGCGTGCAGCAGGTGGGCCGCGATGCGCGCGCCCGACGCGCCGAGTGGGTGGCTGAGCGCGATCGCGCCGCCGTGAATATTGAGACGCTCGCGGCGAACGTGCAGCTCCCGCTCCACCGCGCACGCTTGCGGCGCAAAGGCTTCGTTCACTTCCACGAGGTCCATGTCGTCAATGGAAAGTCCCGCGCGGGCCAGCGCCATCCGAGATGCGGGTACCGGTCCTATCCCCATGATCTTCGGGTCAACCCCCGCGACGCCCCAGGAGACGAGCCGCGCGAGCGGTGTAAAACCGCGCCGCTTCGCGAAGTCGGCGCTCGCAATCACCAGCGCGGCCGCGCCGTCGCCGATGCCCGACGCGTTCCCCGCGGTGACAACACCGCCTTCCTTGAACACCGGCTTGAGCTTCGCGAGTCCTTCCGCCGACGCATCGGGGCGCATGTGCTCGTCGCGCCGGAACTCCTCGGTCTGGCGTGTCTTCGGATTACGCACGGGGACGCCAACCACTTCGTCGTCGTACACGCCCGCGGCCCACGCATCGCGCGCCAGCGTCTGCGATCGCAGCGCGAACTCGTCCACGTACGCACGGTCCAGCGAGTACTGCTCCGCGAGATTCTCCGCCGTGAGCGCCATCGGGAGGCCGACGTACGAGTCGGTGAGCCCCTCCCACAAGGTGTCCTCGAGCGCGGGCGACTTTCCGAATGGCGTTCCCCAGCGCAGTCCGCGCGCGACGTGCGGCGCGAGCGACATGGATTCACCACCGCCGACGAGACACAGCTCCGCGTCGCCCATGAGGATTTCCTGCGCCCCACTCACAATCGCCTGGAAGCCCGACCCGCACAGGCGGTTCACGGTCAGCGCCGGCGTTTCGATGGGACATCCCGCCTTGAGCGCGACATGGCGCGCGAAGTAGATCGAGTCCGACGTTGTCTGCAGGACGTTGCCGAAGATCGCGTGCTGCACGTCATTGGGCGAGACGCCCGCGCGTCCCATCGCGGCCTTCGCGGCAATAACCGTGAGGTCCACCGGGGGAATATCCTTCAACGTACCGCCGAAGGAGCCGAATCCCGTGCGGACGCCGGAGAGAAACACGACGTCGCGTGACGAGCTTTGCGTATGCATGTCGGGCTCAGATCGTCAGGGGACGCGTGCTGCCGGCGCGCTGTCGGCGGGGATCGGCGACAGAGAGTCGGCGAGCGCCGCGCCCGGATGGGACAACGTATAGACGTATACCGCGATGCGCCGGGCGTCGCCGGTGGCGAGGCGCGCGCCGAACGTCGGCATCTGAATGCGCATGACTTTGGGCTGCGATACGCCCTCGAGCACGATGCGCTCGATGGCTGCGGGCGATCCATCTCCAGTGTGCCAGACCGCATCGCGGAGGTCGGGGCCGAGATTCGCGACGCCTTCGCCGCGTGGACCATGACAGGTGAGACACAACGCTCCGCGGCGATACAGGCTGTCACCGGCGGCGCTGTCCGCGCGCGACACGAATTCGACTACCGAAAAGGTCGCCGTGTCGGCGGGGAGCGTGTCGCTGGAAACCGTGTCGGGTACGCCACCGCCGCCTGCACGCCGCACAGAATCCATCGCCGCGCTGTGCATCACCGCGGTATCCGCGGTGGCGTCGCCCCGCCGCGCGTCAGCGCACGCGAGCAGCGCCGGCAGGAGGGCGACGCACGCCGCGATGCGCCCCCGACTCCTCGATGCCGGCTCAGTTGCACGTGCCGCGCTCACGACCCGACGGCGCGCCCGCAGGTCGTGCAGAACTTCCACCCCATCTCCAGCTCGGTGCTGCACGCGGGACAATGCTGAATGGTCAGGTTCTGGCCGCAGTGCGGACAGAACACGATCCGCCGTCCTTCGGGAAGCGCGCCCGCGCCGTAACGGCAGCTGCCGCCCGCGAGGCGTTGCGGATTCGCCATCGGCGCTCCGGGGGTGGGGGTGGGGGTGGGGGGAGGAAGAGTAGGCTGAGGCGGAGGTGCCACCTGTGTGACCGCGGCCGGCCGCGTCGTCGCCGCCGGCGGGAGCGCGAAGGACACAGCCTCCTGCTGCGGTGTCGGCATCGGGGCCGGACGCGGCGTTTGGACCGAACGCGGCGTCGGTGCCGGGCGCGGCGCCGGTGCCTGACGAGGAATGGTCGGGACAACCGTGGACGCCGGCGTCGGTGCGTACGGTGACACATCGGGTGCGTCATTCGCCGAATCGTCGGGCGTCTCCGTCGCATGGCGCACCGGCGCGATCGAGCCGGCGACTGCCGGGGCATGATCGGGGCGACGCAGCGCCTCGGGGGCAATCGTCACCATCGCTCCGGAATAC
This sequence comes from Gemmatimonadota bacterium, assembly GCA_031398865.1. GTDB lineage: Bacteria > Gemmatimonadota > Gemmatimonadetes > Gemmatimonadales > Gemmatimonadaceae > JANNOC01. The sequence continues at coordinate 4,313 of JANNOC010000064.1, forward strand.
GCGCGGAACGCCGAGGTGTCGGGATTGGGCGACGCGAGTTCCTGTCGCAGGAACTCCTGCATGCTCTCGTCCCCGTACACGTAGCCGCGTGCTCCCGAGAGCAGCCGCAGCAGCGTCAGCTCGTAGTCCTGATTGGTCTCGATGCCGAGCTCGCGGCGATTGTGCCGGTAGGGAATCAGGTTCTGGTACAGCTCGGAAACTTCGAAGGGCCGCGAGAGATACTCGGGATACCCCGCGCGAACGTTCTGCACGAGGCGGCGAAACATGCGATCCAGATCATCCATGTTAGCGCTCGACGTCCTTCATCTGCTTGTCCGTATCCGTTTTGTACTTGCCGCGATTGGAGCCGCCGATCTTGTCGATCGTACGCGAGAACACGGTCTTCTCGTGCTTCTTGGCGTCCTTGAAGCCGTAGCCGTAGCCGATGGCCATGCCGATGAGGAGGAGCAGTACGTATTTCATGTGGCACCTGCCGACAGGATGAGTGTGTCTAGCTCCGCAGCACCGAAAGCTCAGGCAACGTTCGCGCCGCCCTGAACTGCTGCCGTTCCGGGAAAGGATCCACCTCGCAGCGCAGCGTCGCCTTCCCCCGCTGCGTCTCGCACCAACTATCGAACCCCGATTCCACCAACTTGTTCGACATAGTCAGCTCGCGGGCGGCCCGGGTCGCGAGGTGATTCGCGTACTCGTTCTGCGGATGCCCATGATGCCCGCGCACCCAGCGCCAGTCCACCTCATGCGGCCGAGCGACCATCACCGCCTGCTGCCAGAGCTCCAGATTCTCGATCGCTCCCGTGCGGCGAGTCCAGCCCCGCGCTGCCCACCCGTGCACCCATTCCTTCATGCCGGTAATCAGGTAGGTGGAGTCACTGGTGAAGACTACACTGAGCGTCTTCCCTTTGCGCGACAGCTCGGTGAATGCCGCGATCACGGACGACAGCGCCATGCGATTGTTCGTGGTCGCGGGCTCGGACAGCCAGGCGTCATAGCGCCGCAACGTGCCCGACTTCCCGTGGAGCCACTCCACGAGGACGCCCGCCCCACCGGGATTGTCGCTGTCACGGCCATTCCCCAGACAGGATTCGTCCGCGTACACCGCAACGAGAGGGAATCGCGCGCCTTCTCTTGCCGGCGTCACGGTACGATCTCGAGCACGTCGAGCTCGTCCAGATACAACGTGAGCCGCTCGCCTGTTGTCGGATGCCGCGTCTCGACGGCTTCGCGTCCGCCGATTTGCCGGAGGAGCTCGGGCACCACGATGAACTCGGTTCCGCGACGCTCGACCACGATCCGGCGGCCGTCGGCGATCGCGCGCTCCAGCGCATTGTACTGTTCGTGCGACAGCTGCGGCATCGCTCTAGCGCTCTCCGCAGAAGCGGCGCACCAGATGCGAGAGCACCTCGGTTGCCCGCTCGATCTCGCGCACCTCGACCCATTCCGCGGCGGCGTGGGCCAGGGTGATGTCGCCCGGCCCAAAGCAGATGGCCGGAATACCGGCCGCGTTGAGCAGTGCGGCGTCAGTCCACGCGCTCATCCCCTCGATGCGTACTGCCTCCCCCGCGTCGCGTAAGGCATCGGACAACACGCGCACGATCGGTTCGTCCACGCTGACGTCGCTCGGTGCCTGCGCGAAGAGCAGTGAGACGTCGGCCGCAAAACTCGCGCGCCGGTGCGTTACCCGATCACATGCGGCCTCGACCTCCGCGACAGCATCCCGCGCGGTCTCGCCCGGCACGGTCCGGCGCTCGATCGTCAGGCGGCACCGGTCGGGATACGTCGTGAGGCCGATACCTCCCTGGATCAGCGACGCATGCAGCGATGCCCGTCCCAGCAGGGGGTGCCGACGCCGAGCGTTCGTGTCGCTTTCCAGCGCGTCCAGCTCGGCGAGCAGCAGTCCGGTGTGCCGGATCGCGTCGATGCCGATGTCGTACCGGCTCCCGTGCGCGGCGTGTCCGTGCACCATGATTTCAATCCACGCGAAGCCGCGATGCGCTGGCGCGATGGCCAGCTGTGTTGGCTCGGTGACGATGGCCGCGCTCGCGCGCACGCCACTCTCGAGCAGCGCGCGCGTGCCGATGCTCTCGTACTCCTCGTCGGCGACCGCGGCGACGATCACCTCACCCCGCAGGGTGCCGGCCGCGTGCGCCCGCGCGGCGCCCGCGCACATGGCCGCGACGCCCGCCTTCATATCGGACGAGCCGCGGCCGTACAGCCGGCCTGCGTCGATGTGCGCGTCGAACGGCGCGTGCGTCATCCCCTCGACACCCACGATGTCGAGATGGCCATTGAGCAGGATCGATCGCCCGCTGTCGCCCGCCGGTCCGATTCGCGCGACGACATTGGGGCGGCCTTCGCCCGCCTCCACGACCTGCACCGCGAACCCCCAGTCGCGCAACACCCCCGCGAGCAGCGCGGCGGATTCGTGTTCACCCGGCGCCCCGGGGGTCAGTGACGGATTGCGCGAGTCACTGCGCACCAGCGCCGCTGTCAACGCCACGCTGTCGCCGAGCGCGATGCGGCCGGTCGGCGAGCTCACCACGCGGGCCCGTCCCGGCAATTTCCCATCCGTATGCTCCGAGCGGCCGACGCCGCGATGCAGCTACCGCTTCTTCTTCTTCGCGACTGGCTTCGCCTTGCGCTTCGGGGCGGGCTTCGGGGCGGGCTTCGCACTTTTCTTCGCCGCGGGCTTTTTCTTGGCTGTGGGCTTTTTTGGCGCAGGCGTCTTCGCGGCCGGCTTCTTTGCCGCCGGTTTACTCACGAGCTTCACTGCCGCCTTTGCCGGAGTCGCGATGGGTGCCGCCATCGGTCGTGCGGGTGCAACGACGACCGGGGCGCTCCGCGCGACGAAGGGCGCCGGTTTGCGAGCCGCCTCGGCGAGGGCGGACGCGCGCGGCGGGTAAGTCATCGGCTTGCGCTTGGAGTTGGCTTCCTCCGCTTCGCGAATCAACTTGTCCGCTTCTTCCTGCGTCATCTGGCCGCGACGCACCATGTACTGCACGAGATCGCGGGCACTCTCGATGGCGAAGCCCGCGAGACCGGCAGCCGCCCCGATGACATCCTTCATCGCCGCAGCCATCTTGCTTCCGGCTTCCTGGCTGATCTCCTGCGCGCGAGCCGCCATTTCCGCGACAGTATCGCGTACATCGGCGCCACGATGTCCGGGTCCGCGGCGCGGAGGCGTGGGTGGTGTGACGGGCGCGGCATCGGCTGGCGCGGCTGGGACGTCGGGGGTCTGAACTTTGTCGGGCATGTCCTGAACGCTCCGGTCACCCCGTCCAACGGACGAAAGTGAATGCGGGTGTTATATAAGGTTGGAGAGGACCCTCGATCGTTCAGCGTGACGCCGAGCGCCGGGGGCCCGTTTGATCGGCGGTAAGTATATGATTTTTCGTCATCTACGCAAGGCGCTGGGCGCACATCGTGGGGCGGCTGCCGCTGCTTCCAAGTTTCCATAAAGTAACGACATAATAACAATACTATAATGACATAAAGGCGGCATAATGCTGGATGGCATCAACATTTTGGACTTTTCCAGAGTATTGGCAGGTCCGCTTTGCACGATGGCGTTGGGCGATCTCGGCGCCAATGTCGTGAAAATCGAGCGTCCGACCGGCGGTGATGAGACGAGGGGGTGGGGTCCGCCGTTCGATGCGAGAGGCGAAAGCGCCTACTTCCTCAGCGTGAACCGCAACAAGCTCAGCGTCACCGCCGATCTCGATTCGGACGCGGATCGCGAATTCCTGCTGGCTCTCATAGCCGGCGCAGATGTCGTGGTGGACAACTTTCGACGCGGGACACTGGAGCGCCGAGGCATCCACGCGGATCGGCTGCTGGACCAGCACCCCGACCTCCTGTGGTGCAGCATCACGGGATTCGGCGAGCAGAGCGATCGGCCGGGCTACGATTTCATCATCCAGGCGGAGCGTGGCTGGATGGCGATCACCGGCGAGGCGGATGGCTCTCCGATGAAGGTCGGGGTCGCGCTGGCGGACGTGCTTGCGGGGAAGGACGCCACCATCGCCATCCTTGCCGCTCTTGTCGCACGCCGCCAGCCGGGAGCGCGGCGTCGTCTCTTCATTTCGCTCGCGGACAGCGCGGCGGCGGCGCTCGTGAATGTCGCGCAGAATGCCCTCGTAACCGGGAGCGACGCACGGCGCTGGGGCAATGCCCATCCGAATCTCGTTCCGTATCAGCTCTTCGAAACGGGCGACCGTCCCATCGTCGTCGCCGTCGGCAGCGATGCGCAATGGCGCGCATGCGCTCGCGTCCTAGGCCTCGCCGAGCTGGAGGCGGATTCCGCGCTCGCCGGCAATGCAGGACGACTGGGGCAGCGGGACCGCGTCGTGGCGGTGATTTCGCGGCGTCTGCGCGAGCATGGCGCGGCGCACTGGCTCGAGCGGCTATCCGCGGCTGGCGTGCCGGTGGGTATCGTCAAGTCGGTTCTCGAAGCGCTCGCCGAGGTGGACGCATCACCACTCACCGGCGTGCGTCCAAGCATCCCCGGTAGCGTGCGTCTGCCTCCCCCGCGTCTCGGCGAGCACACCGAAGCAGTGCGTGCGCGAGGATGGGATGCATTTCGAGCCTAACGCCGCCGAGTTAACGCGCCTTTGCGGGGCGGTGACGACTCGCGTTTTGGCGCGTGCCGTTCGTTCCCCGTTCCCCGACTCTCTCTCCCTCTCGCGCGCTCGCGGGCGATTCCCTATACTACGGCCCGCACGCGGCCGGCCGCGGACCGATCAACCTTGCATTCCTACGGAGCCACTATGACCCGCAGATGGGCGCTCGCTACTGGTGCGCTGGTCGCGCTGACCCTCAGCGCCTGCGAATCGGACGACATCACCACCTCGGGCCCACGCGGCCAGAGCGCGTTCCGCAGATACGTCGCGCTCGGCACCAGCGTCAGCATGGGCTACGGCGCGAACGGCGTGTTGTTTTCCACGCAGGTGTATTCCTGGCCCGCGCAACTGGCGCATGCGGCGCAAGTAGAGTTTTCGCAACCGCTGATCGCCGGTCCAGGGTGTAACGCACCGCTCATCGCGCCGCTGCAGTTTGGCTTCCGCCTCAACGGCCTGCCCTCGAGCGCTGCGCCGGTGTGCGCTCCGCTTCTCCCGGGAATCGAGCTGCCCGCCAATAACGTCGCGATCGAAGGCTCGACCGCGTTTGAGGCGGTCGACGTGACTCCCGTGACCGCGGGCACACTGTTCGGCCCCTTCCGCCAGAGCGTGTATCGCCGTGTGCTGCGCGACGATCAGACGCAGGTGACGGCAATGCTCTCGCAGGACCCGACCTTCGTGTCCGTCGAATTTGGTGCGAACGAGGTTCTGCGGGTGCAGTCGGGAGTGCTGGCGCCGAACCTCACCTACACGCCGTTGGAGACGTTCCGGCTGAACTACAACAAGATCATCGACAGCGTGAAGACCACGGGCGCGAAAGCCGTGCTCGTGGGGCTGATCGACGACGTGCGCACGTTCAGCACGATCCGCACGGCCGCTGAGATCCACGCGGAAAGCCTCGCCTTCCACGCGTTTTATGTAACCATCGGCACGCAGTGCAAGACGTCGCCTAACGTGGTCACCGTGCCGCTGTTCGTGCCCGCCATTCTGGGCCGCGGTCAGGCGGCGGCGGCGGCGGGCCAACCGCGCCCGGTGATCACCTGCGCGGACGTGCCGGGGCAGCAGGACGCGACGCTCACGCAGTCGGACATCACGTTCATCAATTCGCTGCTCGTGCAGATGGACACCGTCATCGCGCATCGCGCCCAAGAGAACGGCTACGCGCACTTCCGGTTGCAGGCGTTGTATGGGATAGCCAAGAGCGGCAATCCTTTCCGCCTGACGGCCGCCGCCGACCAACCCGTCGCATTCCTTTCGGGAGCGACGCCGTACGGTCCGCTCATTTCGATTGACGGCGTGCATCCGAGCCGCGAAGGGCACTCTGTCATCGCGCAAGCGGCTGTCGATGCGATCAATCAGCAGTACGGCTTCGATCTGCTGGCCGTTCGGCCCCTCGCGCTTTTGGAGAACTGAAGGGCGCCGGCATCTGCCGGGGTCCGAGACCGCGACAAAGGGCGGAACCGTGCGGGTTCCGCCCTTTCGCCATCCAGGATCGCGTTACGGGCCGTCACCCGAAACAACGCTGTTACGCCTTGTTCCCTTCCTTCGTCAATTTCATGTGACGTGGGAGGGGGGCGAGCCCCGCGCGGGACTATCGAGCGCGCTGGAAACGCATTACACTAGCGTTCGTGACCCAAACGGTTAGCGAAACGCCGGTTGACCCCCTCGAGGTTGATCAGCAGATCATCACGCGCGTGCTCGGTGGCGAGCGCAACGCGTTCGAGCTGTTGATTACGCGGTACAGCGATCCGCTGTATCGGCACGCGCTTGGCATGACGGGCAGCCCGGATGTCGCGGAAGACATCCTGCAGGTGTCGTTCATCAAGGCGTACCAGCATCTCTCGGAGGTGCGCGGCCGCTTCGATGCGTGGGTTTTTCGAATCGTGGCGAATGGGTGCAAGGACTGGCTCAAGAACATTCGCCGCACGCACCTCAGTTACGACGAAGACGATCAACCGTCTTCATACGCGGACCCTGAGGAAGAGCTCGACCGTACGGAGTTGCGCAGCGATCTGGATCGGGCATTGGCGGCACTGGCGCCCTCGTTGCGCGAAGCGTTCGTGATGAAGCACGTCGAAGGGCGTTCGTACGAGGAAATGGCGGATTTGCTTGCAACGACCGTCGGAGCGCTGAAGATGCGCGTACACCGCGCGCGAGAGGCGCTTCAGATTCTACTGGAGGAGAAGTACGCCTGATGTTCGATAATCTCAATGCGCACGACGACCGTGAGAAGCCCGGCCGTGGCGAGGCGCGACAAGAGCATGAGCGGCTGAGCGATCGCGAAGTCCCCCTGGGTGGCGCGCGCACTCCTGCGCTCGTGCATGCCTGGCTGGACGGCGAGGCCAGCGAAGCGTCGCTGCGGCAGGGAGACGCTGCCCGGCACGTTGAGTTCTGGAGCCGCGTCGCGGCGGAAGCCGATGTGCGACGTCAGGTGAAGACGCCCCCATATCTGGCTCGCCAGATCATGGAAGCGCTGCCACAGTCGACGTCCGATGCCACCGAAACATGGTGGCAGCGGCAGGTGGCGTTCACGCCGATGGCCGCGATTGCGATCGCGACCGCGCTGCTGACGCTTGGCGCGCTCGTCGGGCTGGGACTGCGGTAGGCGCGATCGACTCCTGATGTCGAAAAGGCCGGTCCTGTGGACCGGCCTTTTTCTTTGTGCGCGCGCATGCGATAATAGCGCGCGCCCGGCCGGCGTCACGCTGCCCGCACTCCGCGTCCCTCCCAACTCTACATCATGATTCGAGCGGTCTGGAACGCCATTCTGATTGTGACAGGCGTCAGCTGCTTTGGCGGGCTGCTCGTCGTGGTCGCGGCGTCAGGGCTTGACCGCGCCATCGCACCGGACGAACGCCTTCCGCGCGCGCTCCTGGGCATGCTTCTGTGCGTCCCGTTCTTCATCACCTATTCCCTGCGCAGCATGTGGCTACGTCACGTGGGGATCTATCGCTCCTTCCCGGATCTGCGCGAAGCGGTGCTCGCCAGCGCGTCGTCGCAGGCGCTGACGCTCGCGGAGCTCAACTGGCTCAACAGTTACGGGCGACGGATGGCGCTCGCCGTTCCGGTCATCTCGCCGAGGCCGTATGAGAATGAGTTAGGCAAGGATCCGGACGCTGACCCATCGGGTAAGGCCAGCGAATGGGATGATCCACTCAATCTCCTGTACGAGAGTGCGAAACAGCGACGGCATCTGAGCGAAGAGGCGCGCGACGAGTTTCGTAAGGTCGCGGACATCGCCTTCCGTTTTCTCGCCGCGGACTGCCACGTCCGGGAGCGCACAGAGCCCGGCGAGTATCATCCGCAACGCTTCTGGGTGGGGCGCGTGAGCGCCGGCGTCTTTACGCTGTGCGGCCTGTTGCTGCTGCTGCAAGGGATACTGGGACCCGCCCGGCTCATGCTGACGTTCATGCTCGCGGGCGTACTGGTCCTGCTCGTGTCGGCGGGCATCTACTCGCGCTGGCGGTGGGCGCTGTTATACGCGCTCGCGGCTCTTTCGCTGGCCCAGCTCGCGATCATCTACCTGCTCGGCCGCGAGGCGCTTCCCACCTGGCTTCCGAGTGTCGTCTATCCGATCCCGACCTACTTCGGGTTGTACCTGTACCGGCGGCGGCGCTGGTTCTCCACGGTCTAGCGGGCGCGCGTCCGGTCAGGCTGAGGCGCGGCGCAGGATCACGAGCGCGACGCCGTCGCGGTAATAGTCCGGCACGGTCCCTTCCTCGATGAATCCCTGCATCCGCAGCAACGAGCGGCCTCTCGAGAGTCGTTCCTCGTCAGGCATCTCCAGAACGATGGTGCGTGCGCCGCGCTCCGCCAGATCCACCGCGGCCGCGCTCACGAGCGCGGCGCCGGTGCCGGCGCCTCGATGCGGCGGTGCGACTCCGACGAGCAGAATCGTCCCGCAGCTGACGGTCCCGGCAACGAGCGCATAGAGGACGACGCCCACGACCTCAAAAGCGGTGCGAGCGACGAGCGCCAGGGAATCTGATGCGATCGCGCAGCCGCCGGCGTCACCCTCGCCGGGCAGCCTCTCCTCCAACCCAGTGCCCGCGAGCGCGTCCCACAGCCACGCGCGCGTCCCCTCCAGCTCACCCGACGCGGCTGGAGACACCGTGATCGCGAATGGCGCGGCGATGGTCATGCTAGATATGGATCGCACGGTTGGCCACGCCGAGCGCCGCTTCCTTGACGGCTTCGGAGAGCGTCGGGTGGGCGTGCACGGTGATGCCGATGTCTTCCGCCGAGCCGCGATACTCGAACGCGAGCACGATCTCCGCGATCAGGTCGGACACGTTCGCGCCGATCATGTGGACGCCCAACAGCTCATCGGTCCGCGCGTCGGCGATGACCTTCACGATGCCCGATGTCTCCGCCATGGTGCGTGCGCGACCGTTCGCGGAGAAGGGGAAGCGTCCGACCCTGTACTCGCGCCCCGACTCCTTGACTTCATGCTCCGCCAATCCCACCGACGCGATCTCGGGCCAGGTATACACCACCGACGGCATGGAAGCGTAGTGCATCGCGACCGCGTGGCCCGCGATCACTTCGGCGGCAATGACCCCTTCTTCCTCCGCCTTGTGCGCGAGCAACTTGCCGCCCACCGCGTCGCCAATGGCGTACACGTTGGGGAGCGAGGTGCGCATCTGCGCGTCCACGACGATCTCGCCGCGCGCGCCTAACGAGAGCCCCAGCGCGGCGGCGTCAATGCCGGTCAGCGACGGCTTGCGGCCGATGGAAAGCAGGACCTGATCCGCGTCCAGCGTCTCCGTGGCTTCGTCCTTCTCCACGTCGAGCAGCACCCGTTCCCCCTCGATGCGCGCACCCGTGACCCGGGTGCCGGTGCGGATGTCGAGGCCCTGTTTGCGGAAAATCTTGTCCGCTTCGCGCACAATGTCCGCGTCGCTGCCCGGGAGAATCCCCGGCATCATCTCCACGAACGTGACCGTCGCGCCCAACCGGCGCCAGACGGAGCCCAGCTCGAGCCCGATGACGCCGCCTCCCACGACAACGAGATGCCGCGGGACCGCGGCGAGGCGGAGCGCGCCATCGTTCGACAGCACACGTGTCTCGTCGAAGCGCAGGAAGGGGAGGTCAATCGGCGCGGATCCGGTGGCGATGATGACGTGCGCCGCCGTGTACGCGCTGACGGCACCGTCCGCGGCGACCACCTCGACGACGTTGCCGGCGCGCAGCGTGCCGCGCCCGCGGGCCCAGGTGACCTGGTTCTTTCTGAAGAGGAACTCGATCCCCTAGGTATTGGCAGCGACGACGTCATCCTTGCGTTTCAGCATCGCCGCCAGGTCGAGTCCCACGCTGTCCAGACGCACGCCGTGTTCGGCGGCGTGCAGGCGCGCGAACTCGTAATGCTCCGACGATTGCAGCATCGCCTTGGAGGGAATGCAGCCGATGTTCACGCAGGTGCCGCCGAGCGTCCTGTCCATCTCGACGCAGACGGTCGTGAGGCCGAGTTGTGCGGCGCGGATGGCGGCGACGTAGCCACCGGGGCCGCCCCCGATAACCACGACGTCGGCGGTGTGCTGTGCGGGTGCCATGCAGTGCGGAAGGGAAAGTCTGGTCCAACGGCGCGTCCGCAAAAAGCTAGCGGGTGCGATCGCTTCAGGCGACCACACCCGCTCTCCGAGCGCTGCTCCAACGACCCACCCGCCGCCGTGCTGCGCTGCCCTTCAGTCCCGCTCTTCAGTCCCGCCTCTCAGTCCCGCTTCTTCAGTCCTCTAGCTGGCGCGGAATGCGACGAAGCGGCGCTTCGCGTGCCGGGGGCCGTCCGCGGGTCGCGAGCAGAAGCTGCCCCACAGCCGATTACCATCGCGACGTGCCTCGATCAGTGTCAGCATGTCGTCCTGCACGTCGGGGTCGAAGTACGGACCAGCCAGCGCGACAAAAGTGGTATCACTCGCTTCGAGCAGCCGGACATCGGCCGGCTCGAGCAGCGTTTTCGGAAAGGCAAGCGTGCCCCGGTAGAGCTCCCAGGTGGGATGCTGTGTCAGGGAGAAGGGAGTGCCGCGATCGCTGTCGGACAGAAAGAGCGTCCCGTTCCATGTTCCCGCGAGCTGCGCGATGACGCGTGGCTCCAATGTGTGTCGCTCGGCGGCGCTGCTGCCGCGCACGAGTGGCGTGTACGCGGTGACGAGCTGTGAAAGCGGACGGGCGCGGCGCATCGGGGCCTCCTGACCTCGAGCCTTGATCTGACGAGCGGCTGATTCGCCGCCCACTGGATAAGACGGCATTCGCCCCCAAAAGGTTTACTTGCCGATGTAAGCAGTTTGTGCGCGACCGTGGGAATGCAAGGGCTCGCGGAGGGTGACAAAGGGCCGCGCCCGGGCGTCCTTATGGTAGAAGCATGCGGAGCATTTACGGGGGAAACTCACCGACGCGCGTGCGCTCCACTAGCTTGAGATGTCGCGGATTGCGTGTTGACTGTCTTCGTACAGAAACTCACGAGGTCCCGATACGACAACGCCCTGCGGATCACTCCGCAGGGCGTTGTTGCGTGTACCCACGCCGTTCGGCGCGCTCAGGCCACGAGCATGGCCCCGGGGTCCTCCATGAGCTCCTTGACGCGCACGAGGTAGAGCACGGCCTGCTGACCATCGATGATGCGGTGATCGTACGACAGCGCCACGTACATCATCGGGCGGATCTCCACTTTCCCATCGATCGCGACGGGACGATCCTGAATCTTGTGCAGGCCGAGAATCGCGACCTGCGGATAGTTGATGATCGGCGTGGAGACGAGCGAGCCGAAGACCCCGCCGTTGGTGATGGTGAACGTGCCACCGGTGAGGTCGTCCATCGTGAGCTTGGTGTCACGCGCGCGTTGGGCGACGGTGGCAATGTCGCGGCTGATGTCGAGCAACCCCTTGGTGTCAGCGTCCTTGATGTTGGGCACGACGAGCCCCTGCTCGGACGCGACGGCGATGCCCATGTGCACGTAGTGCCGGTAGACGATGGAATCGCCATCAATCTGCGCGTTCACCACCGGGAAGCTCTTGAGCGCCATGCACGCCGCCTTCACGAAGAAGGGCATGTAGCTGAGTTTGACGCCGTGCTCTTTTTCGACGCGCTCCTTGAGGCGTTCGCGCAGCGCGCGCACGACGGTGATGTCGATTTCGTTGAACGTTGTGAGGTGCGCCGTGGCGTGCTGCGATTCGAGCAGATGCTCGGCGATGCGCTTGCGGCGCGTGGACATCTTTTCCCGCGTCTCCCGCGCGCCGGTGCCGGCGGGTGTGCTCGCGGGTGACGCGGGCGCGGCGCCGCGGGGCGCGGGTTGCGGGGCGGAAGTCGGCAGCGGCGGCGGTGCGCCGCGCTGCGCGACGTGCTCGACAACATCCGGTTTGCTGACGACGCCACCGCGACCGGTACCGGGGACGGCGGCGACATCCACGCCCTGCTCGGTTGCGAGGCGGCGGGCGGCGGGAGACGACTTGGTGTCCGGCGCGGCGGTGGTGGGGGACGCGGTGGATTGGTGTGAAGGTGCGGCGGTGCCGGGGATAGATTGCTGCTGGGGGGGGGCCCCCGCCGCTTTCGCGGGCGCCACAGCGCCCGTGGCGCTCTCGTCCAACTCGCCCAGCGCTTCGTCCACCTTGACGACGTCCCCTTCGTTCTTCAGCCGCTTGGAGAGCACGCCTGCCTTGGGCGCAGGGACCTCCACCGTGACCTTGTCGGTCTCGAGCTCGACCAGGGTGTCGCCGGCGGCGACCGCGTCGCCTTCCTTTTTCGTCCACCGCGCAATCGTCGCTTCGACGATGGATTCTCCGAGCAGCGGTACCTTGATCGAGATCATTCCACCGAGTCCGCACTGAGGGAGCGAGCGTCCGTGTCACTCGCACGCGGCCGCCCCGGCCGGTACGATACGGCACAATATAACCCGCGAGATATCCGGTGCGAGCACTGACGATCTCCGCTCATGGCGGTCTCGAGCGAATCGAGTTGCGCGACGACATTCCGATGCCGGAGCTCGCGGCGTCCGACAGCGTGCGCGTGCGCGTGCACTGCGCCGCGCTCAATCACCTGGATCTCTTCGTGCTCGCCGGACTTCCTGGTGTGACGATCCGTCCGCCGTGGGTGCTCGGCGCGGACGGCGCTGGTGTCGTCGAGTCGGTCGGACGCGAGGTGCGCGGCGTCCGCGTCGGCGATCGCGTCATCATCAATCCCGGAATCAGCGACCGGGTGTGCGAGTATTGCCGCGCCGGCGAGCAGTCGCTGTGCATCCGCTTTGGCATTCTCGGCGAGCATCATCCGGGGACCCTCGCGGAGTACGTTGTCGTGCCGGCGGCCAACGTGCG
>JANNOC010000103.1:0-7087 GCA_031398865.1 Gemmatimonadota bacterium
CGGAGGGCCTCGACCACGAAGGCGGAGAAGGAGCTGAGTCGCTGGCTGAGCGCGTGCCCCGCTGTCGCGACGATCGCCCTGTGCCTGAGGAGCGGGACGAGGTCGAGGAACCGTGCCCCGATCCCCCCCAGCCAGTAACGAACGGAGAGCTCGGAAACTCCGAAGCGGAGGGCGCGGTCAAGAGCGTCGTGAACGAGATGCTGGCCGCGTATCTCGAGGAGCATCCCCGCGTCGCCAACATCGTGATCGAGAAGGCCGTGTCCGCGGCGCGCGCACGCGAAGCGGCTCGGAAAGCCCGCGATCTTACGCGCAAGAAATCCGCGCTCGAGATCGGCAACCTGCCCGGGAAGCTGGCCGACTGCTCCTGGAGCGATCCCGCGCTGTGCGAGATCTATCTCGTCGAAGGCGATTCCGCGGGCGGCTCCGCCAAGCAGGGGCGCTGCCGCGACTTCCAGGCGATCCTGCCACTGCGCGGCAAGATCATCAACGTCGAGAAGGCGCGCATCGACAAAGTGCTGTCCAACGAGGAAATCCGGACGATCATCACGGCCATCGGGGCGGGGATCAAGGAGGACTTCTCCCTCGAGAACGCGCGATACCACAAGATCATCATCATGACCGACGCGGACGTGGACGGCGCCCACATTCGCACGTTGCTGCTGACGTTTTTCTTCCGGCAGATGCCCCAGCTGATCGACGCGGGCTACATCTACATCGCGCAGCCGCCGCTCTTCCGCGTCGCGAAGGGAAAGGAGGAGTATTACGCGTACGACATCGGCGAGCGCGACGAGATCGCGGGGCGCCTGGGCAACGGCGACGGCCGCAACTCGGTGTACGTGCAGCGCTACAAAGGGTTGGGCGAGATGAATCCCGATCAGCTGTGGCGCACCACCATGGATCCCGAAACCCGCACCATCCTCAAGGTCAACCTCGAGGACGCGGTGATCGCCGATCAGATCTTCCAGACGCTCATGGGGGATGCGGTGGAGCCGCGCCGCGTGTTCATCGAGGAGAACGCGCGGTTTGCGAGCAATATCGACGTGTAGTGTGAGAGAGCGGTGTGGGGCAGGCGGAACGACGAGGCGTCAGTTGTCAGTTATCCGTAGTATCCGTAGTCAGTCATCAGTGGGGGTGACTGACCACTTGTAACTGACGACTTATGACGGACGACCGACCACTTGTTCTTCTCCCAGCCTTCGCGCTAGCGCTCGTCGCGCTCTCGCAGCAGTTGCAGCCCCAGCACGACGTGGACGGCTACGAGCGCGACGATCACTCCGCCGACCGAGACCCAGGTCACCATCCGCGATGTCGCGTCCATTCCCGACGACGCATCAGGCCGGGTGATGAAGACGACCAGGAGAAAGAGCGCGGCGATGCCGGCGCCCGCGCCGAGGGCGCCGAGTCCGAGCAACCGCGGAATCGTCAGTGGCGTCAGCTTGAGCATTCGAACCCTCCCAACGTGGCTGATAACAAATGTGGACATGCCATGCCCTACCCAACGTCGTATCGCTCCACGCCCGCCGCGGTGACTCGATGCGACACGAGTGGCAGCGGCGGCTCGGCTTCGTCGGCGATGGCGATCGCCGCGCGTAGCGCCGCCCGGCCCGCCTCCACTCCGGCGAGATCGCGCGCGAAGATCGTGGCAAGCGGCTCGTGCTCCGTTACAACGTCCCCTGGTCGCGCCGTGATCACGAAGCCGACCGACGGATCCACGACGTCCTCCATCGTCGACCGGCCTCCCCCGAGCGCGATGACGCCGCGCCCGATGGTCCGAGGCTCCACCGCCGCGATCACGCCACTCCGTACCGCGGTGAAGATCTCGCACTCCTGCGCCTGCGGCAACACGGCCGGGTCGTCCACCACACCGGGATTTCCGCCCTGCGCCTCGATGATGCGCTGAAAGTGCTCGGCGGCCCGCCCCGAGGAAATCGCCCCTTCCATCGCACGGCGCGCGTCGTCCCGCGTGGGCATCGCGCCGCCCAGGACAAGCATCTCGGCGCCTAACGCGTACGTGACAGTCATGAGGTCGGCGGGCCCCTCGCCGCGCAGCGCCGCGATGGCCTCCTCCATCTCCAGCGCGTTGCCGCAGGCGCGTCCCAGTGGCCGGTCCATCGCGGTAAGCAGCGCAACGACGGGACAGTTGTAGACGGCGCCCAGGAGGATCATCGTCTCCGCGAGCTCGAGGCCGCGCTCGAGGGAGGGCAGGAACGCGCCCGAGCCGCGCTTGACGTCCAGCACCAGCCCCGTGAGGCCCTCCGCGAGCTTCTTGCTCATGATGCTCGCCGCGATCAACGGAATGGATTCCACCGTCGCCGTCGCATCCCGGAGCGCGTACATCTTGCGATCGGCTGGCGCGATCTCCGCCGTCTGGCCAATGAGCACACAATCCAGCGCCTCGAGCTGCCGCACCGCCGCGTCCAGTGACAGGTCGGTGCGAAACCCAGGAATGGATTCCAGCTTGTCGAGCGTGCCGCCGGTGTGACCGAGCCCGCGGCCCGACATCATGGGCACCGCGACGCCAAGGCAGGCGACGAGCGGCGCGAGCACGAGCGACGTTTTATCCCCAACGCCACCGGTGGAGTGTTTGTCGACCCGCCCTTTGCGGATATGCGAGAGATCCAGCACGGCTCCGCTCGCGAGCATGGCGGCGGTGAGCGACTCCGTCTCGCCGCGATCCAGTCCGCGGAGGAAGGTGGCCATGAGCAGCGCGGCCATCTGGTAGTCGGGAACGTGGCCCGCGGCGTATGCGAGGATGAGGGCACGCCACTCCCCGGGCTCGATGCGCCCGCCGTCCCGCTTCCGCTCGATCAGGCGGCGCGCCAACATTAACCCAGCTCCGGGGTAACCCTAGAGTAGGCATGCGGCCGTGCGCCGCCATGCACCCTCACAACCATCCGGGAGTTCCCATGTCCGTGCGCTCCATCTTCGTCGCGGCGGCACTCATCATCGTGCCCGCCGCCGGCGCGCAGTCGGCAAGCGAGCATGTCGTGCTGGGCGACCGCGACTACGTCGCGCGCGACGCCGGCGCCGCGCAGAAACATTTCGAGGCCGCCGCCGCGGCCGATCCGAAAAACTACGAGGCGCTGTACAAGGTGGCCCGTGGTGCGGTGGATCTCGGTGAGGCGGCCACGGATGACGCGACGCGCACCAAGCACTACAAGGACGCCGAGCTGTACGCGCGCCGCGCGATGGAGGTGAACGCCACGGACGCCGAAGGGCACTTTCATCTCGCGCGCGCCATCGGCCGCCGGGCGCAGTCGCTCGGGGCGCGCGATCGTGTCAAGTTCGCGGGTGAGGTCCGGGCGCATGCGCTCGAGGCGCTCAAGTACGATCCCAAGCACGCCGGCGCGCTCCACGTCATGGGTGTGTGGCATGCGGAAGTCATGCGTTTGAGCGGCATGTCACGCTGGGCAGCCAAGAATTTGTTGGGCGGAAAGGTCTTTGGGTCGGCGAACTGGAAGGACGCCGTTCGGTACATGGAAGAAGCGGTCGCCGCCCAGCCCGATCGGATCACGCATCATTTGGATCTCGCGAAGATCTACGACGATGTGGGCGACCGCGCAAAGGCGCGGACGGAGTTCGCATGGATCGCGAACGCGACCCTGCGCGATCCCAATGACGACAAGTACAAGCGGGACGCGGCAACCGCGGCAGCGAAGCTGCGCTAGGCGCGAAGCAGCCGGGAACAAACGTCGCCCCCGCGGCGCCTCACGGTGCCGCGGGGGCGACGTGCCTCCGGCCGCGACGAGGCTAGCCTTTCACGCGGTCCACGACGTCCTCGGCGGCCCAGCTGCCACGAGTGACGCCGCGCGACACTTTCTTGCGTCCCTGCCGCGCCGCGACGCGGAGTTCACGTCCCAGGTCGTCCCAGGCCGACGTCGCGCGCCCCCAGATCCCGGCTCGCGTCTCCTCGCCGCTCGCCGGTGCCAATAGCAGCGCCACCCCCGCCCCGGCGATCGCACCGATGGCGATTCCCGCGGCGAAGGCGCCGATCTGCCCCCAGTCACGGGGATCGTCATATGCGGTCCCGCGGGGCGAGTGCACCACCTGCGGCAGGGGGCGCGGGCGCGCCTTCCTGCGCGCGCCGTCCAGCGATCGCACGACACCCGGATTCGAGATCTCGGCGTTGAATGACATCAGTGATCGTCCTCGGATGGTGGTAAGAATCTTGCTGCTAGCGGCCTAGATATACGTGCCGTTGCCCGCGGGGAGTGCGACCGACGCATTTCTGCATAACTCGGTCCGCCTGGCGTTCGCTTCGGCCTTCCAAACCTCTTCCGACCCTCGTGCTGCGCGCGTCTTCGCGGCGGCCCGTTAGTAGACCGAGCGAGGACCCGCATGAACGCGAACGGCAAAGGAAAGACGGTGTTGCTCGTGGAAGATAACGAGGACAATCGCATCGTCTATTCCACGATTCTGCGACATTTTGGGTACCATGTCAGCGAAGCGCTGAACGGGGAAGAAGGGATCGCCAAAGCGCGCGCCGAGCAGCCCGATCTGATCCTGATGGATATCTCCATTCCCATCATTGACGGGTGGGAAGCCACGCAGGTGCTCAAGCATGACCCGCTGACCCGTCAGATCCCCATCATCGCCCTGACCGCCCACGCGCTGGCGTCCGATCGCGAGAAGGCACTGGAGGTCGGCTGCGACGGATATCTGGCCAAGCCCTGCGAACCTCGCGCCGTGGTCGCCGAGGTGCAGAAATTCCTCGGAAAGTCAGATGGAGCCTGATCGGCCGACCCGTATCCTGGTCGTGGACGATCACGAGGACAACATAGATCTGCTTCGCGCCCGGCTCGAGGCACGCGGGTACCAGATCGAAGCAGCGTCCGACGGCCAACTGGCGCTGGAAATCGTGCGGCGCGATCCTCCCGATCTCATCCTCCTCGACGTGATGATGCCCCGCATCGGCGGGATCGAGGTGGCGCGTCAAGTGCGTGCGGACACCTCCCTCCCGTTCATCGGCATCATCATGCAGACGGCGCTGACCGAGACCGAGAACATGGTCGAGGGGCTCGAGGCCGGCGCGGACGACTACATCGGCAAACCGATCAACTTCGCCGAGTTGGAAGCCCGGGTAAAGTCGCTGTTGCGCATCAAGCGGTTGCAGGAGGATCTCGAGCGGCGCGAGCGCGAGCTGCAGGAGGTGAACGAGCGGCTGCTCACGATTTCGCGCGTGGACGGTCTCACAGAGCTCGACAACCGACGGCATCTCGAGGAACGCCTGGATGAGATGTTCGAGCATTCCTCTCGCTTGAACGAGCCGCTCTCCTGCGTGCTGTGCGACCTCGACAAGTTCAAGAGCGTGAATGACACCTACGGGCACCAGGCGGGCGACGAGGTGCTCAAGCAGTTGGCGCGCATCCTCAAGCACGAAGCGCGCGAGATTGACCGCGTCGGACGCTACGGCGGCGAGGAGTTCATGTTTCTCCTTCCGGGCACCGTGCTGGATGCCGCGGTCACGTTCGCGGAAAGGGTGCGGAAAGCCGTCGAGGGGCATACATTCACATTCGACGGCGGGACGTTGACCCGCACGCTCAGCAGCGGCGTTTCCGCATGGCCACACCCACGCGTGCGCAACAGCGATGCGCTGGTTCGCGCCGCCGACGATGCGCTCTACGTCGCCAAGGAAACCGGCCGCAACAAGGTCGTCCGCTTCGAGAGCGACGAGTTCAAACAGCACACCAAGGCGACCGATGGAGCACACGGAGACGGACGTCCCGCACCAGTCACTTCCTGACACGCGGGACTCCGACCTGACCGCGTTGCGGGCGCGCGTCGCCGAGCTGCAGCGCGAACGCGATCATCTCGTGGCGGTCGTGGACATCCTGCAGGAAATCTCCGCCTCGCTGCACTTCGTGGACATCCTGCAGACCATCGCGCGCAAGCTGGGCGAGACGTTTGGGCTGGATCGCTGCTCCATTTTTCTGGCGGGCGAGTCCGAAGAAATTCGGCTGGTGGCGAGTTACGAAGACCCCACGATCCGCAATCTCGTCGTGGATCTCACCCGCTACCCCGAGCTGAAGCGAGCCTTCGATTCGGGGGAAACAGTTTTCATTCCCGACGCCGCGAACGACCCGATGCTCAAGGATGTCCGGGTGATGCTCGGGCTGCGGAACGTGCGCTCCATCGTTGTCGTGCCGATCCGGTGGAGGGGCACTGTCATTGGCGCGATCTTCCTGCGGACCGAACGCGACGGCACGCCGTTCTCCGACAGCGACGTGCGCTTCTGCCAGGTGATCGCGTCGCTTACCGCGAAGGCGCTGCGCAACGCGCATCGTTTCGAGGCGCTGATGCGCTCCACCCAGGATCAGACGCACGCGCAGCGCCGCGCTGAGCTGCATCGCATCGCGCTCATCGCCTTCGTGCGCCGCCTGCTGGATCGCTACACCAACACCGACGATCACATGTGGGCGGAAACGCTGCTCCCGAAGGCGAGCGACGAGGAACTGGAGCGGCTGGTGGGCGTGACGATGCAGGTACTCGAGGAAGAGGCCAAGGGTTAACCGGAGACGCTCCACCGATGATGATCTCGAAGGAAACCAGCGCTGCGCTGAATCAGCAGATCGGGCACGAGTTCGGCGCATCGCTGCAGTACGTCGCCCTCGCGGCACATTTCGACGTCGAAGGACTCCCCGCGCTGGCGGCGCACTTCTACCGCCAGTCGAACGAGGAGCGCGACCACGCGATGCGCTTCGTCAAGTTCGTCGTGGACGCCGGCGGCAAGATCGACATCCCCGCGATTCCCAAGGCCAAGTGTGCGTTCGCCTCCGCGGAAGAGGCGGTCCAGCTCTCGGTGGAGTGGGAGATGACGGTGACGCGTCAGATCAACGAACTCATGGACCTCGCGATCCGGCAGAACGATCACCTCACCAAGAGTTTCCTCGAATGGTTCGTGAAGGAGCAACTCGAGGAGGTGTCCAGTATGGACACATTGCTGCGCATGGTCCGGCGCGCGGGCGAGAAGGGCTTGCTGTTCGTCGAGAACTACATCGCCCAGGGCGGCCGGGGGGGGGGCGCGCCGCCAGGTGGAGAACACGAGTATTCGCGTTTTACCACCCGCCCGCGTATGAGGAGGGCCCGT
>JANNOC010000107.1:0-1881 GCA_031398865.1 Gemmatimonadota bacterium
GGGCGAGGGCCCGTTCCCGGTGGCCGTGATCAACCATGGCAAGGCTTATGGCGATGCCCGTTTTCAGGCGCGTTACCGGCCGGCGTCACCACGTACGCCGATACCAGCGAGAGCGGCGTGCCGCTCGGGGTCATGATCGAGCAGGGGGTGCGGGGGATCATGTATCAGGAGGTGTTCGGCCCTGCGCCGGAACAATGCGACGGGGCGATCGCCGAACTGCGCGCACGCATGCGGGTCCACGCCGCGAACGCGACGGGGCTGGTGCGGGTCGGGATCTCGCCGCACGCGCCGTACACCGTATCGGACGCGCTCTTTGGGGCGGCGGCCAGCGAGTCGCAGCGCGAGGGTTGGCCGATGTGCGTTCACATCGCCGAAAGCGAGGCGGAGTCCGCGTTCGTCGAGCGCGGCGCGGGAGCGTTTGCCGATGCGCATCGCGCGCGCGGGATCGCGGTCGGTGGGGGGGCGCGCGCGGTGTCACCGGTGGCGCTGCTCGAGCGCGCGGGCGCGCTGACACCGGAGACGCTGCTCATTCACTGCGTCCGTGCGAGCGCCGACGACGTGGCGCGTATCGCGCACGGCCACGCGGCGGTCGCGCACTGCCCCGCGTCGAACGCGAAGCTCGGTCATGGCATCGCCCCGTTGCGCGAGCTGCTCGACGCCGGGATTCGGGTCGGGCTCGGGAGCGACTCGATGGCCAGCAACAACCAGATGGACATACTGGCCGAAGCGCGACTCGCGAGCATTCTGCAGAGCGCACGGTGTGGGCGATCGGACGCGGTGTCGGCCCAGGAGGCGCTCGTGCTCGCGACGATCGGCGGTGCTCGCGCGCTTGGCCTGGGCGATGCAATCGGTACGCTCGAGGTGGGCAAGCAGGCAGATCTGGCGGCGTTCGCGCTGGATGACGCGCGCGCGACGCCGGTGTCGGATCCGGTGACCGCGCTGGTCTTCGCGATCGCGGGCGGTCGTGCGCGTCACGTGACGGTAGAGGGACGTGATCTCGTGCGAGATGGCCAGCTGGTACGCGACGATCCCGCACTGCGCGCGCGCGTACAGGCGACAGCGGATCGTTTGCATCGTTGGAAGGAAGGTGCGGCCGCCGCCGACGTGAGCTCGGGTGCCATGCGTGGGCCGGGAATACGCGCGGACGAGCCCGCCGCGGCAGGAAGCCGCGGGCGATGACGCAGCGCCAGAACTTCGCGAGCGGCGCTCCGTGGGAACCGATCGTCGGATATTCCCGCGCTGTGCGTGTCGGGGCGGCCGTGTACGTATCGGGCACCACAGCAACGCTCCCGGACGGATCGATTGCGGGCGTTGGAGACGCCTACGCGCAGACCGTACAGACGCTCCGCAATGTCGAAAGCGCGCTCGCACGTGCCGGCGCGACGCTGGCCGACGTGGTCCGGACGCGGATGTTCGTCACCGACATTTCCCGGTGGGAGGAAATCGGCCGGGCGCACGGCGAGGTCTTTCAGGACATCAGACCGGCGACGTCCATGGTCCAGGTCAGTGCGCTCATCGCACCGGAGATGCTGGTTGAGATCGAAGCGGATGCGATCGTGGCGGAGGGCCGCTGAGCGCTGCTCGATCCGTCGACCTCCCGCGTGACAATCGCGATTTGACGCGCAATGCAATCCAGCGGTGCCGGTGATGACTGCTGTGTCGGCAAACTGCGGTGAACCGCTTGAGAGAGTGAAGCGGTAGGTCAAGAAACTTGATTGACCACGGAAGGCCACGGAAGGCCACGGGTACAGCTGGTGCAAGAACGCGTCATAAGAAAAACGAGACATTTGCTGCGGACTGCCAGTCCCGCTGGGCTCGGATGCGCCGTTCATTCCGTGGCCTTCCGTGGTCAATCAAGTTTCTTGACCTACCGCTTCACTC
>JANNOC010000110.1:0-1862 GCA_031398865.1 Gemmatimonadota bacterium
AGACGCGTCGCGACAGCCTTCCTGCACTGGCGGCACGATACTACGACGTGATCGCGGCGGTCCCGGATATTCACGGCACGGATGCGGACGAATGGGCGATGGTGTCGCGATTCGCGAACGGGTTCGTCGATGTCGGCATCCAATCCGGAAATCGCGCGCCGCACTTTCGCCGCCGCTTTGACGCACGTCAGACCAGGGAGATCCGGCTCTATCTGCACGGCGGGAACGATATCGCGGTGGTGCGCGGCGATGTGTCCCACAGTATCCCGGTACGCATCATCGGCGGCACCGGCACGAATACGCTGCTCGACTCATCGCGGGTCGGGGGACGAACAGGTCCGACCGATCTCTACGACGCCGGAACGGTTCGCGGCGCGAGGTATGACGGAGACAGCGCCGACAAGAGAGAGATTGACATTGCAAACCTGCCCTTCGACCGGCGGCCGTGGGCGCCCGCCTACGGCGAGCTCGCGCCGGCGCAAAAGGATTACGGGACGCAGCTCCGACCGAGGGGGAACATCGGGAGCGGTCACGGCCTCGGCCTGGTGACGCGAATCGGGATCGCGCGGTACACCTACGGATTTCGCCGGGTCCCGTACGCGACAATGACGATGGCGGACGTTGCTTACTCGACCGGCATCAGGGGTTTCGACATCGAGCTGGGCCACGACCGGCGGCTGGAGAGCTCATCGTTCCATATTCCGGTGTCCGCCCGGATGACACAGCTCGACGTCGTCGAGTTTCGGGGTCTGGGGAACGACGTTCCGGAAATCGACGGAACCTTCGACGATGTGAGGCAGCGTCAATGGAGCTTTCGGCCGGCTCTTGGTCTCTCGCCGAACAGCAGGAGCGACATTTCAGTCGGACCGATCATCCGCTACGTTGGCACGGACAGCACGGCGAATCGCTTCATCTCACAGCAGCGCCCGTATGGATTCAGCAGCTTCGGCCAGGCAGGTCTTCAGCTCAAGGCTCACTATGACACCCGGCGCGACGAGCTGCCGGATCTCGGCGGAGGCACCGAGCTGCTCAAGCTTGAAAAGAACTATCCGGCCGTGTGGGGCAAGCTGGACTTCGCCGCGAGCGCTTTTCCCGGCGCGCTCGACGTAGCGACGGCGTACCAGAGGATTGGCGGCGCCGTCTCCGCATATCTGACCGCGCCCGTACTCACCCGGCCGGTGCTTGCTTTGCGGGCGGGCGGCGAAAAGCTCTTCGGAGACTTTCCATACTTCGACGCCGCATTCATTGGCGGATCACGCTCGCTACGCACTGAGCACCGCCAGCGATTCGGCGGCGACGCATCCCTCTACGGGACGATAGAGCTGCGTGTCCCGATCGCCAATTTTCCGCTCATCCTCCCACTCGACATCGGGGCAATCGGCTTCGTGGATGTCGCGCGAGTGTATTTAGACGGCGAGTCCCCAGGCGGCTGGCACCAGGGCTCGGGAGCCGGATTCTGGATTGGCCTGGTTAGCCGAGACATCGCGTTGACGGTTCTGCTCACGAATAACCCGGACCGCCGTACGCTGACGAGTATCGGGTTCGTTTTCTAGAGTTCGTGCTTCCGACGGCGCGGAGCTTTCGGCCACACGCGCGAGTAGGCCGGCGCCAAATCGCGCGGCTACTACTGATGTTCGTCTGCCTCGCGTGCAACGTCCGTGATTTCGGTCTCGAGCGAACGCCGCCACCGGCGGACGCTCCGGCTCAGGAGATCGCGATGGCCGGGGCAAAATTCATGATCGGAGTTGGTGATATCGCCCATTGCGACGACACCGGTGACGAAGCGACGGCTACCCTCGTCGACAGCGTTCTCCGGGCCACCCAGGCGGTGAACGTGGAGACGGTCGTCTTGACCCTCGGCG
>JANNOC010000113.1:0-1583 GCA_031398865.1 Gemmatimonadota bacterium
GCCACAGTCGACTCATCGCCCAACTGGCCACACATACGCTGGACGTCGTGATCAGCGACACGCTCGCGCCCCCGCATGTCCGCGTGAAGGTCTTCAATCACTTGTCGGGCGAATCCGGCACCACGTTCTTCGCAGATTCCCCGCTCGAACAATGGTTCGAGGCCGAGCATCTGCATCCAACAGTGGCTGGGGAGTTCGAGGATCCGGCACTGCTCAAGGCGTGCGGAGAGGCGGGCCGGGCGGTATTTCCCGCGCCCACCGCGATCGAGTGTGACGTGTGCCGGCAGTATCGCGTGGGGACCGTCGGCCGCACGTCCGCGGTCCGGGAGCGGTATTACGCGATTTCTGCGGAGCGCCGGATCGAGCACCCGGGGGTCGCGGCCGTCACAAGTGCAGCGCGGACGAAGGTGTTCGGCTGACGGCCCATCGTGTGCGACTCCGCGCCGTTCACCTTCCTGCGTCTGACGACTACTCCAGAAACGTCACGCGGCCAGTCGACACGTTCAGCATCGCCCCGACGATCTTGATCTCACCCTTCTTCTCCATCTCCGCGAGGATCTGGCTGCGCTCGCGGATGTCACTGACCGCGTCTTTCACGTTGGCCTCGGCCACCATGTCCACGAATTCGTGATTTGCCGACGAACGGTCGCCGCCGTGCTCCACGCTGTCGACGACGGCGCGAAGTCGGCCGACGAGTGGCGTCAAGTTGCCGAGCTTCACGTTGTCGCACGCGCCTTTCACGGCGCCGCAGCTGGTGTGGCCCAGGACCACAACGAGCCTCGACCCGGCCACGCGAGACGCGTACTCGAGGCTCCCGAGAATGTCCTCGTTCACGACGTTGCCGGCCACCCGAGGCGCAAACACGTCCCCAATGCCCTGGTCGAAGACGAGCTCCGGGCCAGACCGAGAATCGATGCAGGTCAGGACGCTCGCATACGGATACTGAGCCTCGCCGGTCGCCTTGACCTGCTGGGTCAGATCCCGCTCCAGCATCGCGCCGCTCACGAAGCGGGCGTTGCCTTCCTTGAGCATCGCCAGAGCGCTGTCCGGAGTGACCGCGGCCTGTCGCTCCTTGGTCATCGACAGTGTGGCAACCGGCGCCGCAGGGACAGCTTGCTGCGCCTCCGATGCGGGAGGTGGGGCGGGCTGCGCGCAGCCCGTGACGACGAACAGCAATAACCCGACTGAAACGTATCGCATTTCCGTGTGCTCCTGAGCAGTAACAGGTTCAAAACGTGACGTTGAGGGCGCCTGACAAGATGTGGTGTGAGCGACCAGGCCCACTGAAGCTGTTGAGTGCCACGCTCTGTTCTCGCTGAGCACGCCGCCCGACACCGGGAACCCTGGCGTATATCCGTAGCCGATCCACACGCTAGAACGAGTGGTGAGATCGTACCCCGCCGCGGGGCGCACCAGGAGTTGGTCGAGCGCGTCGATACCGTCGCGCATGCGTCCCTGCACCTCGACGTACCAACGCCACGGCGACGTCGTTCCGGTCTTTTCCTAAAGGGTGACGTTCCACCACCACCCCTCCCGCTCCTCTAACGCTTCAAATGTCGTGGCCCACTCACGCCTCTCGATCC
>JANNOC010000115.1:0-2313 GCA_031398865.1 Gemmatimonadota bacterium
CCGGGCCCGGTCGTCTCGGTCAATTGCATGCGCACCGAGCTCGGTCCCCCCGGGCTCTCAACGAACTCGAACAGCTCGGCGATCAGCCGGAACGGTTCACCCTCCACGCCGCCGGCGAACACGAACCCGACATCGGTCTTCTTCAGCACTTCCACAATGGCCACGTGCAGCGGCACGCGGTCGAGCGTGATCGTGACGCGCACTGAATCGGCGGTCGGATCGACCCTGAGCTTCGAGAACTGGCCGAGGCTTCCCAACTCGCGCAGCAGCGCACCGACGGGCACATCGACGGCGTTGACCGACACCGTGCCCGCGTCGTGGCGAACCACCGGCTGAGCCGATGCATCGAGCGAGAACAATCCGGCCAGAACCGCGGCCGTCAGGAGATGACGCGTCATTTCACTCTGCCTTTCCGGTCGAGCCCGCGCCTGACGAGGCGTGGGGCCCCGGGGGTGGAAATGGCACCACGAGCGGTTCATCGAGCTTCCGCCAGACGCCGTCGGCTTCCTTCACCCACGTTTCGTCGCTTTGCGACGCCAGCTTATCGGGACTGACGGTTGGGAGCTGCATGCGAAAGGTTACGGTGACCAGGGCACGATCGCCGTTGACCTCGACCTTTCCGACCTTCACGTCGCTCAGATCGAACCGGATCAGGCGAATCTGCCTGAGGAACTCGTCGCGCGAGACCTTCGCGCGGTACTCGGTCGAGTAGAACTCGTACATCCCCGACATGTCCTTCGACAGTCGACGCTCCCAATAGGCTTTGACTCGGGTTTCGAGGGGAACCGCGGAGGGCACCTGTGTGGTCGGATGCGCGCGAGCGAATGAAAAGGAGGAAGTGAGCCCGCCAACGACGAACGCCGTGATCAGCACGACACCGCGACCGTACGTTGGGACACCCATGCCAGGACCGCCGAGAGTCTACATCGAGTCCACGATTGTGTACAAGCAATCGCTGGTTTTTTCGTGAAGGAGCTCAGCAGTACGGCGTGGCGCCGTTCACTTCGAGGCGACCACGACTGACCTGGCGTAGCCCCACGGAACGTCAACAGCCGGGCGGATGATCTCCGCTCGCGCGAAGCCGGCATCGGTGAGCCGCGTGATGATGTCGCGGCCGTAGTTGCGGAACGCCAACACCGGCGCCTGGCGCTGGGGATCCCCGTGGTACTCGGGCGGCAACAGATGCTCGATGCCTCCACCCGCAGTGACCCGTACGCGCTCGATCGTACGATCCGCATTCATCAGGGGCACCGTGAACAGGAAGGTCCCCTAGGGCGCAAGCACGCGCTGGACCTCGGCGAATCCCCTCAGATCGTCCGGGACGTGCTCGAAGACCTCGGTTGACGTGCAAAGGTCAAAGATGCCGTCGGCGTGGGTCAAGCGCTGAACGTCCTGGCACTGCACGCCGCCCAGGAAGGCTCCCGATGCGACGCCGTCGAAGTACTCCGAGCACGTCAACCGGGCCGCGCGGCGCTTGAGATACGCCACGAGCGGCCCTCGTGCCGACAGCTCGTACACGCTCTTGTCCGCCAGCTCGGGGACCACCCGGCCCAGCACCGCGACCATCGACATCGTCACGGCGCTGGCCCGGCACCCGAGACAACGGACCAGCATTTCGTCGGCGCCCAGCTTGATCGCCAGCTGCCTGCCACCGCAGAGCGGACAGCGAAACGCGCGCAGCGCGAGCTCGCGCCATCTGACAAGTCCGACGATGCGCGTAGCAGAACGGATCGTCGCGCCCAGAGGCATGGTGCGAATTCTACCGAAACGGCCCGAAACCGAGGCCTCCCGGCCCGGGCGTGATTCTTGCTCCCCTTGGCCTGTCGTTTCACGCTTTTGGTGCCGATATCACACCCAAAGGCCGAGCGCCGTTCGGCAGGATTCACCGTGTCTAGATGGGGCGAGCGTTCATGAAGAGGGTGTTCTTCGGCCTGTTGATCGGGCTCTGGGCCGCTCCGACGATGGCTCAAACCAGCCTTCTGCCGACGCTCGAGGTGTTCCGGGCCCAGTACCCGACGCCGATGACGCAAGCGCAAAAGGCGGAGCTCCTGAACCGCGTCGCGTGGCAACACCGCGCCGACGGCTGGGGCATCCTCGAAAAATCTGGCGGCACCAGGTGCCCCGCCCCGCAGGGCCTCGACGTGGCCTGCGACATCCTGATGCACCTGCCGTCGGGCGGTCACTGGGATGTCCTGATCGACCACGACTACGCGGCTATTCCCGTCTGGCGGTACGTCGGGCCGATCGCGCTCAACCGCTTCGTTGCCCCGGTGAAGCCGCCGCAGGCCGTGACCCAGGAGGACCTCGTCGTCG
>JANNOC010000135.1:0-1680 GCA_031398865.1 Gemmatimonadota bacterium
CAGCGGTGGGGACAGTCACAACCGGACGGGTGAGGCACTTCTCGGTCGCAGGCGCACGCTCGAGGCGGCCGACGTCTTCAATCGCGCGGCCGCGGCATGGAACGCCGCCGAGCGGACCGCGCGCGGTGACGCGGCCGCCCGCACCGTGGCGGCATCGGTGGGCATGCCGTCGAGTATCGGGGTGGCGGTGACCGCACCAGCGCCGCGCCCCGCGGAACCGCAGGTGACCATCCCGATCGCACAGACCGTATCGCCTAACGCGGCGACGCCGCCACCCGCACCACCCCGACTGCCGGCGAATCCCGCGCCCGAGATCAACTCCGTGATCGCGACGTACGCACGGGCGATTGAGTCACGGGATATCAGCGAGCTCCTGCGGGTATATCCGGGCATGTCCGCGGATCAGCGCCGCAGGTTCGAGGATTTCTTCCGTGCGACGCGATCGCTGCGCGCTGCATTCCCGGTCAGCGACCTCCAGGTTGACGGCGTCACAGCCGAGGTCCGGGTTTCCGGAAGCTACGAGTATGTGACGACCGCCGGAAAAACCGAGCGCCGGCCGAATGTGTTCCGGGCAACGCTGCGCCATGACGGCAGTGCGTGGAAGCTCATGGTGGTACGGTAGCAGCCATCGCCCTAGAAGTTGAGTTCCACACCGGTGGTGTAGATGATGTCGGGGCGCATTCCGCCCCGGTTGATGGGAACGAGGCCATTCGCGACGAGGGTGAAGCCCTTCGGCAGGGTGAACTTGAAGCCCAGTGATGCATTCACCAGATCGTCGCGCCGGTCGGGGATGGTGGTAGGACGGATCGTGCGCTGGAACGGCGTGTCATACGTAACTTCGTTAGGCAGGAGCAGCTTGGAGTCGCCAACCTGAAGCTCGCTCACGAGGTCCGCGGCGATCGTGACATTGGGCGTCATCAGGTGATCGAAGCCGATCGCCGCCACCACAGCGTCGTTCCACAGCAGCTCGTCCTTTCGCGAGTGATACACGTAGCCGACGTTGAGGTGCGGAGAGAAAGCATTGACGCGACCCGAGAGCACCGCGAGCCCGCGCGCCGACCATCCCCCCGCGCCGAGCAGATCGTTGGCGCTGCCCGTGGCGAAGTGGGCCTCCCCGAGAAGCGCGAGACTGCTGTGCTGGGCGTCATGCACGCCGATCTTGGTGCGGACGGCGACATCGCCGAGCCCCAGCGCCGATCCCGACACCGACCGTGACGCCGACAGCACCGGACGCGTCGTGGTGCCGTCGAAGAAGTGGACGGCGTTCGGGCCGCCGAATGGAATGATCTGCGCTGAGCTCTCGCCGTCCATTCGCGTCCACACCACCGGCACGACAACGCCGAAATCAATCCGGTCGGTCAGGCCGTACGTCGCGTAAAAGGTTGTGACCGTGACGTCCAGATCGAGGTTCAGCCGAAAGGTCATGATCTCGTTCTCGAGGTTCGGTACGCCCATCTGGCTGCAATCGGCGCCATTGTTCGCCGCATCGCATCCCTCGAAATCAACGTTCTGATGAGTGAAGGTCAGCTGAATGTTGTCCATCGGCACGCCGCGCAGCGTGGAGAACTGGAAGGAGTTGCGTCCGATCCCGGCCACCGCGCGGCCGCGGCCGAGC
The DNA here is from genome assembly GCA_031398865.1 of Gemmatimonadota bacterium. Classification (GTDB taxonomy): domain Bacteria; phylum Gemmatimonadota; class Gemmatimonadetes; order Gemmatimonadales; family Gemmatimonadaceae; genus JANNOC01. The sequence goes on from JANNOC010000135.1 coordinate 1,616, forward strand.
GTCTGCGCCCGCTCGGCGAAGATGGGCCCGGCGGAGGTCGATGTCTTCACCGGCACGCCGCCCTC
>JANNOC010000151.1:0-6298 GCA_031398865.1 Gemmatimonadota bacterium
CCCCGACTTCGTGACCGGCGGTTTCGCGATCAAGCACCAGGTGGGCTTCCCCATCGGATCGTATTTCGAGCAGCGCGTCGTGAGCGCCGTGCTCCTTCCAAACGGGAACCCCGACGTAGCACGAGTGATGTGCGATGACGGCAAAGGCGGCAGCATGATCTGCGCGGGACCCGATCTCTCGTACGGCAGCGCGGACGATGCGCCGGAAGTGTTCCTCGGCCGGTCGCTGCCAAAGACCGAGGGTGCGTTCAGCAGCACGCTGACGCTGTGGAAGAAGTTCCGCGTCTATGGGCTGATCGATTTCAAGCGCGACTTTTTCAAGATTGACGGGAACATGCGCTCGCGCTGCCAGATCTTCGAGCGGTGCAGGGAGACATTCTATCCTCTGGAGTTCGATCCGAAGAAAATCGCGGGCCTCCGGTCGAACGGGAACCTGATTGACTACTATATCAACAATTCCGGCTACACCAAGCTGCGCGAAGTGAGCTTCTCGTACACGCTGCCGGTGATTCGCACGCGCTTCGTGAGCTTCAATCGGGCCGTGGTCACGCTGGCCGGACGGAACCTGTATACCTGGACGGACTATCCGGGGCTCGAGCCCGAGGCATTCTTCCTTGGCGGCAGCCGCGGCGGAAACTTTGGACAGTTCGAACAGACGACGAACCCGCAACTCACGTCGTGGGTGTTCGGCGTGAATCTCGACTGGTAGCGCGTGCCTGACCAACCTTCGACTCGAGACGCTATTCATATGACATCGAACCGACAGGCACGCGGGATGGTGTGCGCGGCGGCGATCGCGCTGCTCGCGTCCCCCATGGCGTGCGACACACTCAAGAATCCACTGGACGTCGAACCGCAGAGCAGAATTCCGGCGGCGCTGATCCAGACTCCCGGTAACGCACAGTTGCTCTCCGACGGCGCGATCGGCGACTTCGACTGCGCCTTCAACTCCTACACCGTGCAGGGCGGTACCATCGGGGAAGAGTTTATCTACGCGCAGCAGACGGCGTCACGCACGCCGTACGACCGGCGCAATACGAGCAAGGACGATTCGGATTACGCGATCAACAGCTGCATCGGGCTGGGCGTGTACACGCCGCTGCAGATCGCGCGGCAGTCCAACGAGGACCTCCTGGCGCGGCTCAAGCTCTGGAGCGACGCGGAGGTCTCGGCGGGTCCAGGTTCGCCTAACCGGACGAATCTCATGGCGATCGCCGCGGCGTATGCGGGGTATTCGATCGTGCTGCTGGCCGAGGGCTTTTGCACCATGGCGATCTCGTCCGTGAACATCGACAAGTCCATCACGTACGGCAGCGAGATCCAGCGGGACAGCGTCTTCAAGGTGGCCATCGCGAGATTCACCGAGGCCATTGATTTCGCGACGACGGCAAGCAACACGAGCATCCGGGCGATGGCGTACCTGGGTCGCGCACGGGCCAAGCTCGGCATTGGCGACTACGCCGGGGCCAAGGCCGACGCGGCACAGGTGCCCAGCGGCTACGTGAGAAACGTCACCGCCTCGGATGCTGCGCCGCGGCGCCAGAACCGCATTACCGCGGAGAACAGTGGTACCAACCGGTCGCTCTCGGTCGGCCAACCGTATCGCACGATGAGTGACGCGCGCGTGCCTGTCACGGCAACGACGCTGACGAGCGCCACCGGCGTCGTGCATTACTATCAGACCAAGTATCCCACCACGGCGACGCCGATCCCGTTGGCGACGTACGAGGAGGCGCGGCTCATCATCGCCGAAGCGGACATCCGCGCTGGCGGTGCGGGCCTTGTCACAGCTCTCCCGATTCTCAATGCGTCGCGCGCGCGCGGCGGGCAGGGGCTCTTTACCGGCGTGACGCAGGCGGAGTTTCTAGCCCAGCTCGTGGATCAGCGCCGTCGCGAGCTGTTTGCCGAGAGCCATCACCTGGGCGATGTCATTCGATTCGGCATCGCGCTGCAGCCGGCTGCGGGCACGTCGTATCATTTCGGCGGAACGTACGGAACGCAGATCTGTCTCCCTCTGCCGTCCGCCGAACGGCTGAACAATCCTCGGATCGGGGGCTGAAAGGCGGTTGTTAGTTGGCAATGTTCGATGCACGGGAAAAGGCCGTTAGCCAAAAGCGAACGGCCTTTTCTCTTGCCTGCTGTGTTTGCGGTCTCCATAGACCTTTGACCGAGTACTGAACACTGACGACTGGCGACTGACGACTCGTCCTTCCGCCTGCCCGCGCAACAATCCTTCTACCTATCGCTCAGCACGAACGCGCGCCGTGGCGCTCCCCCGGTGTTGTTATCCGCCGTCACGACCGTGCGCCCCGATCCCGATGGGAACGCGACGCTGGCCAGGTTGATGATGACGTTGGCTGCGCGGCTCGCCGGCGCCGTTCCCGCAGGCACCGCGCGGATCTGGTACGTGCCCGACGCCAGAGCGAGATACGCGGACATGCCCTGATACGCGACGTTCGCGGCACTCGGTGTCGCGGTTGCGAGGTCCGCGCCGACCGCCGTCACGAAGATGTCCACGTTTCCCGCCGACGGACTGAGATGCACGATGCGGACACGGGTCTGGCCAGCCGCGGGCGCGGCATTGTCATCCGTCGTCACGAACGCGGTGACCGGCGTCGCGCCTGTGCCTCCGATGGCGAACACCGTACGATCCTGCCCTTCGCCGACGGTGAAAGTGAGCGACGCTACCGTGACGCTCGTGTCCGCTGTCCGCTTGAGCACCACGGTCCGATCACCGGCCAGAATCGAGGAATACAGGACCGTGGCTGGCGCGGGCAGCGTCGCGGGCGTCGCCGCGGTGTACCCGAGGTTGACGCCGAACGGCACGCCCTCGAGAATCGCGTTGACCGGCACGCGGGCGGGATCGGTGATGAGATTCACGAACCGAACGCGTCCGAGTGGGCCACTCGGCTGCAGCGGACCCGGCGCGCCGTCGGTGCCACACGCGAGCGCGATCGTTAGGCCGGCGAGGACGCCCAACTGGAGGACGCGCGCCACACGCGTTCGCGCGACGATGCTTGAGTGAACCGTCATCTGACGCGGCCTCACGTGAGGGGGCAACCGGCGGGGAATGCCGTCGGCTCCGGGGGATCGGGAAGCACGGCGGTGGTCGCGTTCGGATTGGCGTTGCGATCGCCGATGGAGTACGGAACCCAGCACCGCTGCCCATCCACCGGACTCGCCGGGGTCACCGCCGGTCCGCGAATGGCATTGCGGCGGCGAACGTCTTCCCAGCGTAATCCCGTACCGAACAACTCGTACCGGCGCTGGACGTAGATCTCCGCGAGCAACTGACTCTGCGTCAGCTGCCCAGAGAGTGGCGGAAGACACGCCTTCGGATCATCGAGTCCTCGCCCACCCGTGCAGTCGGTGCGAACCGAGTCGAGCGCTGCTTGTGACGCCGGCAGCTGGTTCAGACTCGCCAGTGCCTCCGCCTTGATCAGCAACGCCTCGTCGGGAAAGTAGACGGGAAGAGCTGCCTGCGGATCCGCGTACCGGTTCCAGGGATCCAGTTCCACCAACAGACGGCCGACGAGCGTCGTGGATGGCCTGACGAAGTACGCGAAGCGCTGATCAGCCGGATTCATGGACAGCCTCCACTGCCGGCGCGGTGCGATCCCGTTGGTGCCACCGGTGACGTTGTTGTAGAAATTCACCGTCGGGGCAGGGAAGGTGAGCTGCGACAGCGCCGTCGGGCCACTGCGCGCAACCAGGTTGGCGGCCGCGAGCGCCGTCGCGTCGTCGCCCGCGATGCGGGCATACCGTGCCCGGAAAATCTGGATCATGTTCTGCAGATTCACGCCGGGCGTGAGAATGCTGCTGTTGAACAGGGTACTCGGGGGAGTCGCGGTGATCTCCGCCAACGCAGAATCCAGCAGCGCGCGTACGACGATCAGCGCTTCGGTGCGCGTCACGTACACCGGCGCCTCGACTCCGAACGTATTCACGGGGATCTTCTGGTAGGTCTGCAGCGCTTCGCCGAGCGCCTCCGCCTTGAGTGTGAAGGCCAGCGCCCGGAGACCGCTGCGCGTACCGGGGTCGAATTGCGCAGCCAGCGCCTCGGATCCCGCCAGCAACTCGTTCGCGGTGCGCACCGTGCGATACACGGAGTTGAACACGTTGTCGGCGATTACCGTCCCCGGCGGCACGGAGCCCTGCTGGGCGTCGCTGATCGAGATGAGCGCCGCGGTGGTAGACCCGAATTCGTCGGTTACCAGGCCCGCCATGTAGGCGAAATTGCCATAGGACTGCGCGAACCGGCCTTGCAGTCCGGTGGCCAGCCCGATCACGGCGTCGGCACTGGTCGTCACCTCGCTTTCAGTGGGCGAGTTGGGGTTCTTCAGATCGAGGCTGCACGCCCCGAGGGATGCGGCGGCAACAGCCACCGCGCACCGTCTCATCATGCGCATGGGTGGAAGTCTCCGCGGGTCAGTAGGTGAATCGCGCACTGAGCGACCACGTGCGCGGAATGGGATAGCCGCCGAAGTCGAAGCCGCGGTCAGCCGCGGTCGTCTGCACGGATCCCAGACCACCGGCATTCGTCCCGAACAGGTTGATCTCGGGGTCGTAGCCGCTGTAATCCGTCCACACCCAGAGGTTGCGGCCCGACAGCGTCAGATCCACGCCCTCGGCGAAGACGCGCCGCAGCGGTTCCCAGTCGAGCGTGTAGATCGCGGACAGCTCACGCAGCTTTACGAAGGTGCCGTCCTCGATCCAGTATTCGAAGATTCCTTGCGTGCGCGAGTTATAGCTTGGCGGAAGCTTGCGGGGGTCGCCATAGGGAAGCAGCTCGCGCTCGTATTCCTTGGAGTTGTTCGCGATCGCGGAATTCTGCGCGCGGGTGGACAGGTTCATGATGTCGTTGCCGAACACGCCGTCCAGGAGCGCGCGCACGCGCAGCTTCTTTGCGATGGTGAACTCGTTGAGCAGCGACCCCATCCAGTCGGGATTCGGATCACCAATGATCTTGTTGAGCGAGTCGTTGCACGTCCCGCCGCTGATGGCTTGGCGCCGCGCGAGGTTGCCCATGTCCGCGGTCTGATTGCTGCGGCGGAACCGTCCGAGCGAGTCGAGCAGGAGCGCTCCAGTGACGCAATGTCGCGCGGCGTAGGAGCCGTAGAACACGCCCGCGGGATAGCCGGCGCGAATGCGATTGGGATACCCGCCCGCCGACTGGAAGTCCTGAATGTCGAGGCTCTCGATGAGATTGCGATTGCGCGTGTACGTCACGGTCGACGACCAGCTGAAGTTCGGCCGATCGAGATTGCTGGTCCGCAACAGCAGCTCCAATCCCTTGTTGGACATCGTGCCGATCGGGTAGAACTGCCGCGCGAAGCCCGTGCTCGTGGGCAGCGGGCGGAAGAAGAGCAGATCGGAGACGAGGCGGTCGTAGTACGTCGCCTCCATCGCGACGCGGCCGTCGAGGACGCCGACGTCGGCGCCGACTTCCCACTCCCGCGCACGCTCGTTGCGCAGATTGGGATTGCCAAAGGTCACGTCGTTGACGAAGCCCGGGCGGCCGCCGAAGGGGAGCTGCGAGTACGTGATGAACTGGGAGTAGGCGTTGACGATTCCCGGCTGGCTCCCCGCCCAGCCGAGCGCGCTGCGCACGCGGAGGTTGTTGAGCTGCCCCGGCTGGTTGTCCACCACGACGTACGACGCGGAGAGTTTGGGGAACGTCTGCCATCTCTCCGACGGCGCGAAGGTGGACGACGCGTCGAAACGAACGGCGCCGGTCAGAAAGAGCTTGTCATTCCACGATACTTCCTGCTGGCCGTAGAATCCGAGAGTGCGCAGCTCGACCTCGGTCTGCGCGGCCGCAAACACCGAGCCCGCGCTCACCAGGTCGCCCACCGGAGCGAGGCCGTTCGCGACCGCGTTCGTGGTGCGCACTTCCTGCGACGTATAGTTGGATCCGCCTGTGGTGCGCATCTCGAACGGCCCCATCGGTTGCCAGGTGTAGCTGGCGACAGCGTCCTGGTTGATGACGCGACCGCCCTGGTACACGGACTGCGCTCTGCCCGTGGCAAGTGGTGCCGTGCCCAGCACCGAGTTGCGCGGAACGAACTGCCGCTGTTCGAACGACGTGTTGTCCAGACCGATCGTGTAGTCCAGCAGCAGGCTGGCGATGGGTGTCCACGTCAACTTCGTGGATCCGATGAAGCGATCGATCTGCTGCGGATTGCGAATGCGATCGATCGCCAGCAGCGGGTTGGTGCCGAGTGTCGGCGGGAGCGGGTAGATGCCGTTGACTGGGCGGAAGTCAACCGAGGTCGGGGCGAAAAAGAGGGATCCCATG
>JANNOC010000089.1:0-1621 GCA_031398865.1 Gemmatimonadota bacterium
GTTCCCTTCCGCGCCGGCGGCCGCGCCGCTCCCACTCGCCTCACCACGCACGCGGATCAGTACGCCAATCCGGCGTGGAGCCCCGATGGGCGGCGGATTGCGTTCGTCGAGGGAAGCAACGAGGTGAATCGCGGCGCCGACCTGAGCGGCGAGTTCTACCTTCGCCTGCGCTGGGTGAGCGCGGACGGCGGCGCGGTGCAAGACATCTCCACCACGGCCAACCGCGGGGCGAACCGCCGAATGCCGCGGCTGTCATGGGCCCATGACGGGCGGGGCGATCGAATTCTCTTTCAGGCGACGAAGGGGGACACGACTTTCCTCACGAGCATCAGGCTCGATGGCACCGACGAGCGGCAGCTCGCGCGCAACGACGTGGCCGATGAAATGGTGGCGAGCCCCGATGGGCGTTACATCGCGTTCAAGGAGCTGCACAACATGTACGTCGCTCCACTCCCGATGGTGAGCGACAAGGCCGTAGCCATCACATCGAAGAGCTCGCCCACTCCCGTGAAGCAGTTGAGCCGGTGGGGAGGCGATTGGATCGCGTGGACGGGTGGGTCGAGCGCGGTGAGCTGGAGTCTTGGACCGACCGTGTATCGCCAGAGCATCGATTCGATCTTCGCCGAGGAGCGGCGCGCCGAGACGGCGAAGCCTGATTCGGCGAAGGTGGCGGACAGCGTCGCGAAGGCGCGAGCCGACACCGGTGCCGCCGCTCGCGCCAAGCCCAATGCGGTGGTGAAGGGAGAGGAGTTCCAGGTGAATCTCACCATTCCCCGCTTCGCGGCGCGCGGGGTCGTCGCGCTCACTGGCGCGCGCATCGTCACGATGAAGGGCGACGAAGTCATTGAGAACGGCACGGTGGTGATCGAGAACGACCGCATCCGCGCCGTCGGGCAATCGGGCCAGGTGAGTATCCCCGCGGGCGCGCGCACCATCGACGTCACCGGCAAGACGATCGTCCCCGGATTGATCGACGTTCACGCCCACATGGGGTACATCGCGCTCGACATCAACCCCGAGCGCCCGGTCGAGTACTACGCCAATCTCGCCTACGGCGTGACGACGACACACGATCCGAGCGCGTCAACGCAGCTCGTCTTCAGCAACAAGGAGCTGGTTGATGCCGGTGAAGTGCTTGGGCCGCGAATTCTTTCGACGGGTTTCATTCTCTATGGCGCGAGGAGCACAGAGCGCGCGTACATCAACAATCTGGAGGAGGCACGCGGCCACCTGCGCCGCATCAAGGCGCTGGGCGGCTTCAGCGTAAAGAGCTACAACCAGCTCCGCCGCGACGCTCGGCAATGGATCATCCAGGCCGCGCGCGAAGAACGGATGCACGTGTACCCCGAGGGTGGCTCGACGCTGGCAATGAACGGATCGATGGTCGTTGACGGTCACACCGGCATCGAGCACGCGCTCCCGGTGGCCGAGCTTCGCCAGGATTGGCTGAGGCTCATGGGCGAGGGCGGGACCGGCTACACTCCGACCCTGATCGTGGGCTACGGCGGCATCTGGGGAGAGAATTACTGGTATCAGGTGTCCGACGTGTTCAGGGACGAGAGGCTGCTTCGCTTCACCCCGCGGGGCGCTCTTGACGCGCGGGCGCGCCGGCGCATGCTGG
>JANNOC010000189.1:0-1847 GCA_031398865.1 Gemmatimonadota bacterium
CCCGGTCGAGCGGCTTGGCCAGGACGTCCTGGCCGCCGTGATCGGCGACGAACGCTTCGAGCACCTGCTCGCGGGTCATCCCCTGCGCCAGAAACGTGTCGAGCTTCCGGTTCTGCTCGTTGAGCCCGTGGCAATTCGGCCGCATCTGGCAGTTGTTCATGGGAGCCTTACAGCCCCCGCAGGTGCACATCACGTCCGCTTCGAGCTGCTTGCGCAGCTCGCTGCGCGGCACCATCGTCTGCGCCAGGCCCACGGCGGGCAGCAGCAGGATCAGGAGCATGGTGGTGGTGACCACCCCTTCCGGCACCTTGGCCGGCGCGAACAGGAAGGCCCGTTCCGGGAGCAGCGCAATACCGGTCCCGAAGGCCAGGAGCCCGAACCCCAGCCAGATCCAGTTCACCAGCGGATTCACGGTGACGGCATACGTCGCGTTCTGCGTTTCGACTTCGTATCCGGCCAGCACCACGTAGACGTCTTCACCAATGCCGCGGCGCATCGCGACTTCGGTGGTCGGCTGGTCCTCGTGCTTGGCGAAGAACCAGCGGGCCGGCTGCAGCTGCGCGATCTCCTTGCCGCCCTGGAGCAGCGTCACGTGACCCGTGATCATCTGCTTCTGTTCGTCGCTCGTGACCGTGAGGGCATCCTGGCGGATCGTGAAGCGGCCGATGTCTCCCGTCTGGCCGGGGTTCATCTTGAAGTTCTCGTCCAGCTTGTAGCCCTGGCCGGCAAAGCCCAGGAACATCAGGACGATCCCGAGATGCACCATGTAACCGCCGTAGCGGCGGCGCGAGCGCGCCACGAGGCCGATCATCGCGGTGAAGAAGTCCGAACCGGTCGTTTCGCGCCGGACGAGGGCTCCGCGGACGAACTCCTGCAGGATGGTGACGCCGACAAACGCGCACAGCCCGAAGCAGATGACCGACGACCAGGCGCGGATGCCCAGCCCGACGACGGCGGCGGTCGTCACCATCGCGCCCGCGGCGGGCCACGTCAGCGACTGCAGCAGGTTGCGGCCTGATGACTTGCGCCACGCGAGCAGCGGCGCCGTGCCGGTCAGGATGAGCAGCGCGAGCCCGATGGGACGCATCCAGGTGTTGAAGAACGGCGCGCCGACCGTCAGGCGCTGGCCGCGCACCGCTTCGCTGAGGGTCGGGAACATCGTCGCGAACAGGACGAAGAACGCCGAGAACAGCAGGATCCAGTTGTTCGCGAGGAAGGCCGCTTCACGTGACATCCATGAGTCGAGCTCGTGCCGCGACTTCAAGAGCGGCAGCCGGTAGATGACCATCGCGAAGCTGAAGACGAGGATCACGACCATGAACCCGGTGAACAGGCCGGCCAGCCACGGGTCTTCGCCGAACGCGTGGACCGACTGGACGACGCCCGAACGGGTCAAGAACGTGCCGAAAATCGTCAGGAAGAACGTCACGATGACGAGCGTCACGTTCCAGACGCGCAGCATGCCGCGGCGCTCCTGGACCATCACGGAATGCAGGAAGGCCGTCGCCGTGAACCACGGCAGCAGCCCGGCGTTCTCGACCGGGTCCCAGCCCCAGAACCCGCCCCACCCGAGCTCCTCGTACGCCCATAGCATCCCGAGCACCAGGCCGAAGCTGAGGAACAGCCAGCCGATCATCGTCCAGCGCCGGACGGCGCGCAGCCACGCATCGTCCAGGTGCCCGGTGATGAGCGCGGCCATGCCGAACGCGTAGGGAATCGTCATCGCCACCAGCCCGACGTACAAGGAGGGCGGGTGAATCGCCATGTAGAAATTCTGCAGGAGCGGGTTGAGCCCCTTGCCGTCGACCGGCGCTGATGCGACGAACGTGCTGAACGGGTTGTTGTGC
>JANNOC010000192.1:0-8278 GCA_031398865.1 Gemmatimonadota bacterium
TAAAGCGCTTGCGCAGCTCGGCGTTGAAGGCTACTCCCGCGCCCAGTTCCGTCCGCGACGCGTAGGTAATGCTCACCACACGGGCGTTCGCGGCGACTCCGCTCAGCGGGATCCGACGCGGTGAATCGCGAACGAGAGTGATCGAGCGCCGCGCTATGCTGCGCGCCACATCGGTGTGCGCCGGTATGCCCACGCGCGTCCGCACGCTGTCCAGCGAGACCGTGCGGTGCGTGTGCAGCCCGAAGGCGTGCTTCATAGCGAGAATCCGGCGCGCTGCCGTGTCGATGGCGGCGGCGGAATACCGCTTCTCCGTAACCCCCGCGACAATGGCGTCGATGGTTTGCGCCGGCTCGGCGGGCATGAGCAGCACGTGCACGCCCGCCGCCACGACGCGCTTGGTCGCTTCCACGGGACCCACCTGGGCCAGCACCCCGCGCATGTCGAGCGCGTCGGAGATGACGAGACCGCGGAACCCCATCTCCTCGCGCAGCAGACCGGTCATGATCCGGCGCGACAGCGTCGCGGGGGCCGAGCCGTCAAGCGCGGGGAGAATTCCGTGGAACGACATGATCGCGCCGACGTCCGCGGCGATTGCCGCGCGGAAGGGTCGGAGCTCCACGGAATCGAGGCGAGCTCGGCTGACGTTGACGCGCGCGAGCTCCAGATGAGAATTGCTCTCGGTGTCGCCGTGCCCTGGAAAGTGCTTTCCAGTGGCGACCGCACCGTGATCCTGGACGCCGCGGATGAATGCCGCTCCGAGTCGAGCCACCGCGCGCGAATCCTCACCGAACGAGCGGACGTTGATCACGGGATTGGCGGCGTTGTTATTCACGTCCAGCACGGGCGCAAATACCAGATGCACGCCGACCGCGCGCCCCTCGATCGCGGTGACGCGCCCCATCGCGTATGCCAACCCGGAATCGTTGGTCGCGCCCACCGCCATGGGTGGCGGGAAGTTCGTGGCACCGCCCAACTCCAGGGCGTTCGGCAGGAAGTACGGCGCGCGGAAGCGATAACCCGCCCCAGTCTCCAGGTCCGCGCCGACGAGCAGTGGAAGCCGGCTCAGGCGCTGCAGCGCGTTCAGCTTCGCGGCGACTTCGGTCGGCGACCCCACCGAGATGATGAGGCCGCCCATCTCGTCCTCGGTGAACCAGGAGCGAAGACGATTCCACTGCGGCGTCCCCTCGGGCACGAAATCTCCGAGCACCCACGGCCATACCATCTGCGCGGCACGCTGGCGCAGCGACAGCGTCGCGAGCACCGAATCCGCGTAGCGCAGCGACTGGGCGTCGCCTGGTGCCGCGACCGAGGACCCCCCGGCGCGAACGGAATCGCTGGCCGCCGACGGCGCAACGGAGCACCCCATCGCCAGGAGCGCCACGCCAAGCGTCGCGCGCGTCCCCGCGCGCAGCGCCGTGTGCCGTTGCATCCGCACCGATGTCACCAGTTGATCGTCCCTTTCTTACTCGTGTCCACGTCTTCGCCCGCGCCTTCCTTGAACAGGAAGGTCTGCATGTTGCGCGTGAGGAACTGCCGCGCCTGCGGATCCATGACGTTGAGGCCGTAATGGTTGATGAGCATGGTCTGCTGCTTCAGCCACTGCGCCCAGCAATCCAGGCAGATCTCCGCCACGATGCGGGCGCCGATCGTGCCGGGAAAAGGCACTTTGTCGAAGCCGGGCTTGGTCTCGCCGCAGCGGGTGCAACTGATGTCTGACATCGAGTCCTTGGTGCGGAGTCTCGTGGAAGTAGCGGGGAAACCACGAGCTGTCAGTTATCAGTTATCGGTTGTCAGTACGCAGTCGTGGACCGTGTGTCGCACAGCCTGACCACCGACGACTGATGACTGATAACTGACAACTCGCCCCTCCACGCCCACCCCACCCTCTCCTACGAAACACGAGCGTACTCCACCTTCGCGAGTCCGAAGAGCGACAACAGCCGGATGTACACCCAGCCGATATCCAGCTCGTACCACTTCGCCTTGAACTTCGCCGAGTGCGGGTCAGCGTGGTGATTGTTGTGCAGTTCTTCACCGCCGAGCCAGATCGCGATGGGAGAGATGTTCCGGCTTTCGTCCTTCACCTCGAAGTTGCGATAGCCGAGCGCATGTCCGACGCCGTTGAGGATGCCGGCGGCCCAGAAGGGAATCCAGATCATCTGCACCCCCCACACGAGCGGGCCGACGAAAAAGCCGAACAGATACACGTCGACGGCGAGCATCACGAGAATCCCCACCCAGTTGAGCGGATCCAGAAGGTGTCGCTCCAGCCAGTCGTTCGGTGTTCCCTTGCCGTACTTCTCGAGCATCCCCGGTTGACGCACCGCGCGCCGGTAGTACAGCGCGCCCTTGAGCACGATGTTGCGGAGACCTTCCATCAGGGGGCTGTGCGGATCGCCGTCCCGGTCGGCAAACGCGTGATGTTTACGGTGACAGGCTACCCATTCCTTCGTGACGATGGACGTCGACATCCAGAGCCACAACCGCATCGGGAGTGCGGCCAGGAAATGAAACTTCACGCTGCGGTGTGTCTGCGCGCGATGCAGGAACAGCGTGACACAGACGTTCGTGAAATGGCCCGCCACGATGACAAACACTACTGGCTTCCACCAGTCACTCGCCCAAATCGCAAAACCCGGCATTGCCTCTCCGTTCTGAACGTTCGGCGGACGCGCTCCGCGCGCCCCGCGACATGACCACTGCTCCGCGTACGGTACGAAAGCCGGGGCCATCTCTAATGGGAAATGTAAATGGTCGCCTGGCGGAACAGCCATGACACGGAAGGATCGGGCCACGATCCTGGGCGCTCGCCTCGGCGACGTCTCATCTCGACCGCCAATCGCCGATGCTTCCGCCAGCTGCCGGCTTCGCTCAGGGTTCCGCCAATCGAGGTGCACTTGCCCTCCCCGCCAGCGGTCTGTAGCGTCTCCGCATGATCACAACGACCCTGCAGACCCCACCGGCAGGCGTGACCGGCGCCGCGCCACCCGCGAGCGGGCTGCTCCCAGGGAAAGCGAGCGTCGCCGGGACCAAGCGCTTTCGACTGCGTTTCGCCGACCGCTACGCCGACGATTTCTACCGCCCCGTCGCCGGCGCGATGGCGTCCTCCATTGGACTCGGAACGTACCTCGGAGAATGCACCGACGCGGAGGACGCACGCTACGCGGGCGCGATCGGCACGGCGTTCGAGCACGGCATCAACCTGCTGGACTGCGCGATCAATTATCGCTGCCAGCGGTCCGAGCGTGCGGTGGGTCAGGCGCTACGACAGGCCGTTGAATCTGGTGCCGTCGCGCGCGATGAAGTCATGGTCTGCAGTAAGGCGGGCTACATCCCCCTCGACTGCACCCCCCCAGAGTCGCGAGAGGCCTACCAGGCCTACGTGACACGTGAATTTTTCGAACGCGGGTTGATGGCTCCCGAGGATGTCGTCGCGGGCGGTCATTGCCTCGCGCCGGCCTTTCTGGAGCATCAGATCCGTCGCAGTCGCGAGAATCTCGGCGTCGACACCGTGGACGTCTTCTATCTGCACAATCCGGAACAGCAGCTCGACGTGGTCGCCCCGGAGCGGTTCCAGACGATCATGCGCGGGGCCTTCGCGGTTCTCGAAGAGCGCGTGCAGCGAGGAGAGATCGGGCAGTACGGGTGCGCTACGTGGAACGGCTTCCGTGTTCCGCCCGGGGCCCGAAACCACATTTCGTTAGGCGAGCTGGTGGCGCTGGCACGAGACGTGGGCGGAGCCGACCATCATTTCCGCGTGATCCAGTTGCCCATCAATCTCGCGATGCCCGAGGCGCTGCGCGCCGCGACGCAGCCGATGGATGGCGACCGAATCGTCCCACTCCTGCAGGCAGCCGCCGACCTCGGCATGACGGTGGTCGCGAGCGCGACACTGATGCAGTCGCAGCTGACCCGCGGATTGCCGGCGGCGCTCGCCGACGCATTCCCGTCGCTTCGGACTGATGCGCAACGCGCCATTGCCTTCGTGCGCTCCCTCCCGGGAGTCGGCGCGGCATTGGTGGGAATGAAAAGCGCGGCACACGTCACGGAGAATCTGCTGGCCGCGTCCAGGCTGCCGCACTAGCACCGGCGCGCCGTACCTGCGGCGCGCTACTTGGCTTCGCGGACGGCGCGGCTCGTTTCGGGGGTGGCGTGGCGGCGCCACAGATCGGGCGTTTCGAACAGCTCCACTTTCATGCCGTTCTTGCCCGAGCGCTTGACCTGGTACATCAGGGCATCGGCGCGCTCGAGCAGGCGATCAATGCCGACAACCGCGGACTCCCGCGTCACGGCGCCCATGCTGAAGGTCGCGTCCCATCCTTCGCGCACCATGGCGGCCGCCAGGCCCGCGCGCACCTTCACGAGCGTCGCCGTGGCAGCCGACGCGTCAGTCTCTGGCAGGAGGAGTGCGAACTCGTCGCCACCAAGGCGAGCGACGATATCGCTCGTGCGCAGGCTGCTGCACAGATCGTGGGCGATGACCTTGAGAAGGCGGTCTCCTTCGAGATGGCCCAGCCTGTCGTTGACACTCTTGAAATCGTCCACGTCCATGTAGACGACGGTCAAGGGGCGAGAGTACCGCGCGGAACGCCGCAGCTCCTGCTGCCCGCGCTCGGCGAACGCCCGCGCGTTGAGCACGCAGGTCAGCGGGTCGTTACGCGATAGCGCCTGCTCGCGCTCGAGCGCGTCGTTGAGCGCGAGCACCGTTTGTCGCAGCGCGGAAAGCACGAGCGCGACGCTGAGCAGAAAGGCGAGCCGCGCGCCGGTGTTGGCGAGCGCGAGCGGAAGGGACTCCAGCATGCCGCCCGCGAGCAGCTTTGCCACGTGCCACGCGATAGCACTCGCCACCGCCGCGGCGACCCCCAACCAGCGCCCGCCAAACCACGCCGCGATCGAAACCGGGAAGAGGTAGAAGACCGAAAAGCTCATCTGACCGCCGGTTTCGTAATCCGCGGCCGCGAGCAGGACGATGAGCGCGAAGGCCAGCGCGCCGATGTCGCGGGGGCTCCGTCGTTCCAGAAAACGTATGACCCCGGCTTTGCCGGGCACCGGTTGCATCGTGAAACTATGCCGAGAAAGCGTGCTGCGCGAAAGCCCAAGCGCATAGTTTACGTTTCTTCGGTCGTGAGGGCGGTGGCCGGCGGGACACATCCGCCATGACGGAGCGTGCCACTTCTTGCGCATTTCTGACCTGCCTCGAATCATCCAGCCGCTCGCGAACGTTGTGACCTTCCCATGGCTCTTCCCCGATGATTCCGCCGCGACGATCGCCCTCCCACGGACTTCCACCTTGGCGTTGACCGCGCAGGGATCCCGCTCGCGGCTCGATCACCGCATCGGCTCGCGGTGACGGCGCATCACGACGGCGGTCGCTTCCAGAATCCCTGGCCCTTCGGACGGCAGCAGGGCTTGCTGGCGTTCCTGCGCTGGATGATCCTCGAACGTGGCGCGCGACGCGGCCGCGCGCTCGTGCCGACGAAGCCCCACCCGCGCGCGAGCCCCGCGCACATGACGCCCCGCGCAGCGCCTGACGTGCTGACTTTGACCTGGGTGGGCCATTCGACCTTCCTGATTCAGCTCGGCGGGCTGAACATCATCACCGATCCAATGTGGAGCGCGCGCGCCTCACCACTCTCCTTCGCCGGACCACGCCGGAATGCGGAGCCTGGCATCGCGCTCGACGCCCTCCCTCCGATTGACATTGTGCTGGTGTCTCACAACCACTACGACCACCTCGATCGGCACAGCGTCCGCGTGCTCGCCGCGCGTGATGCCGAGACACAGTGGTTCGCGCCGCTCGGAGTGGGGCGATGGCTCGCACGACAGGGGGTGCGTCGCCTGCGCGAGCTCGATTGGCATGCCTCGGCTCGCGTCGGGGCCGTGACGCTCGAATGCGTTCCCGCGCAGCACTTTTCCGGGCGCTCGTTAGGTGACCGCAACGCCAGCCTCTGGTGCGGGTGGGCCGCCCGGGCCGCCGGTGGCCGCGCCGCGTATTTCGTGGGGGACACCGGGCTCCACCCCGAGTTCGACGCGATCGGGACGCGACACGGACCGTTCGATGTCGTGCTGATGCCGATCGGCGCATACGATCCACGCTGGTTCATGCGGCCCGTACATCTGGCGCCGGAAGAAGCGGTGGAGGCCTTCCGCTTGTTGACGCGCCCTCAGAACGGGGGCGGCGCACTCATGGCGGGGATGCACTTCGCCACCTTCCGACTCACGGATGAGCCGATGGACGAGCCACCACGTCGGACGCGGGAGGCGTGGCAGCGCGCGGGACTTCCGGCAGACGACCTGTGGATTCCCAGCTTCGGGGAAACTCGGGTGGTCTAAGACCGTTGCAACGCGGCCGGCATTGAGGAAAAACGAGGTGTCAGTTTTCAGTTATCGGTCATGAGTGGTCAGTCTGCTCGGGTGGCTTTCATCCGCGAACTGACCACTCATAACCGAGAACTGACGACTGACGACTCGTAGTTCCCCTCATTCCACCAGTCTCGGCCCTTACTAGCGGACGATCCCCAGCGGCGCGACCATCAAATGCAGGTTGTGATTGATACGGAGGCCTGCGATTCCGTCGGTCGGCAGTCCCTGGCGCGGCACGCTGCGAACTTCCTTGTCATTCACCAGAAAACTCGCGTTGGCTCCGTTGACGCGGATCGCCAGCTTGTACGTCCCCTTCCCCGTCGCGTCTTCGGTCGGCACCATCGCGCTCTTCGTCCACCCGGCGATTTCGCGCGTGTTGCCTCCCTCGCGCACTTTGATGAGATACTCCCCACCGCCGCGAACCAGGAAGTAGGTGTACTGTTGTGTTGGCTGATCCAGATTCGCGCCACCCACGAACAGTCCGAACGCCTCGGGGTGCTTCGGCTTCTCCAACTGCTGGAAAGTGGCGGTCGCCGTGTAGTTGCCGGTCGCCGCATCCTTCTCCGCGTACACGATGTGCGACGGGCCCGTCGTCACTTCCCAGTTCGCGCCGGTCGGCACGTACTTGGCTTCGGCGATCTTCGCACTCTCGCGGTCCGTGCGTCCCATGTAACCGCTCGGCACGCCACTTCCGCCTGTGGCGGAGTCGGCGTCCATGTCAGCCACTGGGGTCATCGCTGCCGTATCTGATGGGGCGCTGCTCGCGGGTTCTTCCTTCTTGGTCGCGCACGCAGTGAGCAGCAGCGCGGCGGCCAGGGTCATCGAAAAACGAAGCACGGGACTCTCCGGAAATGGGGTCAGGTGCGGCAATATATTGCCGGCGCCCCTGGTGCGCACATTGCGCCCGTCTCGAGCGCCTTGGATATTGGCGCGTGACACATGGCCTCGTGGTGTTCCGCCGCGACCTGCCTGGCGGGCACATGGTGATGATCTCGCTGCAGGATCACGAGCGGGAAGGTGTGATCGGCCGGCTGCAGATCGAGCGGCGCGCCGACCCGCGCCGCCGGGAAGCCGGAGAAGCACCCATCGTCGCCGAAGTGATCGGCGCCTCGCATGACGCGGTGCTGCGTGCGCTGCGTCAGCTCGCCGAGGACGACGACCAGCTGCGCATGCGGCTCGACGCCTGGATCGCCGCCCGTCCGACCACCGTGAAGGAAGCTCCCCGCCGGGTGGCGATGCCGGATGGTGATTTCTGGACGGTGGAGCGGCGTCATGAGATGACGCGGCTCGAGCGGCGCGGCGCCGAAGTGGAGCGCAGACTCTTCCTCCTGTTTCATTCATCGCATGGCGTCACGCGGCGCGCCCCCGTGCCGGGCGATCATCCCGCGGACACGAGCGATGCGGAATTGCGCGGCTTGTGGAGCGGAGCTGAAATACAGCAGTGAGATTCCGCGCACATTTCGGCGCGAGCTCGAGGGACTGGCGCTCGATGGTGAGGCAACACGAGTATTCATGTGCGCGAATCTTGCTACACAGCGCGGCACCACTCTCCTCCTGAGGAGCACCTACATGGCAACACGAAAGAAGTCGGCACGGAAGGGCGCCCGGAAAGGCGCAGCCAAGAAGAAGCGCGGCGGCGCCCGGAAGTCCGCGGCGAAGAAGCGCGGCGCGCGCAAGTCCGCACGCAAGCGCGGCGGCGCGCGCAAGAGCGCGATGAAGAAAGGCGCCCGCAAGAGCGTGGCGAAGAAGAGCTCTCGCAAGAGTGCACGGAAGAGCGCGCGCAAGTCAGCACGACGGAAGCGGCAGTCTCCCGTCGCGCGCGTCAAGCGTGTGGCCAAGACGGTCGTGAAGCAGGCGGGCTCGGCCATCGAGCGCGGGTATGGCGTCGTGTCGGACATGATGCCCTGAGTCGGGC
>JANNOC010000220.1:0-2307 GCA_031398865.1 Gemmatimonadota bacterium
CACCTACGGCCTCTCCCCCTTCAAGCTGGATCCCGCCGAGCATCAGCGCGGCGTGCACGGCAATGACGAGCGCATCTCGGTGGAGAACCTTGGCTTCGGCGTTCACTACCTCTACGACATCCTGCGCTACGTGCAGTGAGCACGTCAGGCAGCGCCGCGGGTGGCGGCGCCGCGCTGGCGCTCGACGTACGCGGGCTGCGCAAGTCGTATGGCGATGTCGTCGCGGTGGATGGATTGGATCTCGAAGTCCGCACCGGAGAGTGCTTTGGACTTCTCGGTCCGAACGGCGCCGGCAAGACGACGACGATCGAGATCTGCGAGGGACTGCTCGCGCCTGACAGCGGCGAGGTCGCGATCCTGGGGCGCAGCTGGACCCGCGAGGCAAAGACACTGCGGCAGCGCATCGGGATTCAGCTCCAGGAGACGCAGCTCTCGGAGAAGCTCACCGTAGCGGAGGTGCTGCGTCTCTTTGGCAGTTTCTACGACAAGGGACTCTCCGTCACCGAGGTCATCGCGCTCGTACAGCTCGACGAGAAGCGCGGCGCGCGCGTTGGTACGCTGTCGGGCGGACAGAAGCAGCGGCTCGCCGTCGCGTGTGCACTCGTCGGCGATCCGGATCTGCTTTTTCTCGACGAGCCGACGACGGGACTGGATCCGCAGTCCCGCCGGCAGCTGTGGGAGCTGGTGGAACGATTCCGCGCGACGGGACGCACCGTCGTGCTCACGACGCACTACATGGACGAAGCGGAGCGTCTGTGCGACCGCGTCGCAATAGTAGACCATGGACGCATCATCGCCCTTGGCACGCCACGTTCGCTTATCGCGTCCATCGGCGCCGAGCATGTGGTGTTCTTTGCGACGGAACAGCCGGACGCGATGGGCACCGAGGAGCTGCTGCGGATCGGCGGGGTGAAATCGGCGCGCCGTGTGGATGGCGGTCAGGAGCTGCAGGTATCGGCAACGCACCTCACGCTCCCGGTGCTTCTGGCGGAGCTCGCGCGGCGCGGGCTGTCACTCACTGAGTTGCGCACACATTCCCCGACGCTCGAGGATGTGTTCGTTTCGCTCACCGGCCGGCATTTGCGCAATGAGTGACGGCGACGGGGAGCGGGGAGCGGGGAGCGGGGAACGGGTGCCAGCGGCGCGACGCGACAGCGCGCTCGTGCAGCTCACCATGGTTCGCTTGCGGGAATTCCTGCGCGAGCCGGAAGCCGTTTTCTGGACGTTCGTCTTCCCTGTGCTCCTCGCGGCAATTCTGGGAATCGCTTTTCGCGATCGCGCGCCCGACGCCGTGCGCCTCGCGGTGGCCCGCACCCCGGGGAACGCCGAGCGCGCCGACGCGTTGGCCGTCGCGCTGAAAAAGGATTCGGCGCTCAACGTCATCGTCCTCGGCGACAGCGCCGCGGCCATGGCGCTGCGAACCGGTGGGGTCGCGATCGTGATCGCGCCCGCGAGCGACGGGACCGTTCAGTACCGATACGACTCGTCGCGTGAGGACGCGCGCCTCGCTCGCGTGGTCGCGGACGCGGCGGTGCAACGCGCGGCGGGCCGGACCGATCCCGTGGCGTCACGTGAGCTCGTCATCCGCGAACGCGGCTCACGCTACATCGACTTTCTGCTACCCGGCCTGCTCGGCCTGAATCTGATGCAGAGCGGGATCTGGGGAATTGGCTTCAGCATTGTCATGGCGCGCAGCAAGAAGCTGTTGAAGCGCTTGGTGGCGACGCCGATGTCACGGGCCGAATACCTGCTGTCGTTCATTCTGGCGCGCATGATCTTCCTGCTGCTGGAAGTCGCCGTCATCCTCGGCTTCGGCGTCTTTGCGTTCGGCGTGCCGATTCGCGGATCAGTGGGTCTTCTGCTGATCCTGCTGCTCGCGGGCTCGCTGCCGTTCTGCGCGATTGGGCTGCTCGCCGCCGCCCGGCCGCGAACGATCGAAGGCGCGAATGGCGTCATGAACCTCGTCATGCTCCCGATGTGGATTTTCTCGGGCATCTTCTTCGCGACCAGCAACTTCCCCGCGGCCGTTCAGCCCTTCGTGCAGGCACTGCCGCTCACGGCACTGAACGACGCCCTCCGCGCGGTGATGCTGCAGGCGGCGGGACCAGCCGACATCGCCGGCGAGATGGGGATTCTCGCCGTGTGGCTGGTGGCGTCGTTCGTTCTCGCGTTGCGCGTTTTTCGCTGGCAGTAGCGGTCGCGCCCTCGTCTCAGTCGCCGGCCACCGGCTCCACTTCCCCGCCCCACACCGGCGTGTGCTCCTTCTTTGCGCCGAGCCCGAAGAAGTTGGCCAGCCACTCCTTCATC
>JANNOC010000740.1:0-2670 GCA_031398865.1 Gemmatimonadota bacterium
CGAGAGTAGCATGTGCTTCTTCCCCTGACACGCATGCTCGGCTATCCTTGAACGGTGACGTTTCTTTCCGTCGTAAGCCCGGTTTACCGCGCAGAAGGATGTTTGTTGGAACTGCACCGCCGGTTGACTGCGACCCTGCAGGCTGGCGGGACCGATTCGGCGATCGTAGTTGAGCGAGGAAGAGACAGTCGCCAGCACCGCGTACGGATTGAACGAGGTGCGTCGCCGGATGTCGCTCGCCGTCTCGTAATTGATGTTTGCGCTGAGGCTGCTCTGCTCCGAGAAGCGCTGCTGATGTCCCCAGGAGACCGATGTGTTCTTCCGCCCGTCACGCTGCCGCAGATGTGACGTGTACAGCTGCCCCGAGAGAAAGCGATTGATCCACCGGTACTGGAACTCTCCGCTGTACCGCATCCATCCCGGGTCGACCTCGCTGCCGCGAGCGTCGCTGCGCCAGTCGATCCATGTTCTCGCGTCCAGGTAGTCGCTGAGGGCGAAGAAATACCCGATGTCCTCGACGTGCCGCCGATACGAGGAGCTGTTCCGCACGATCTCGGTGATACCAAAGCGCGGTGTGAGAATCCCGCTGTGCCGGCCGGAGCGCTGATCGTCGAACATGAACGGGAGCCACAGCACAGGAATGTCGGCGATGTACAGAATCGCGGGCCGCGCGACAATCACCTCGCCGGCCACACGCTTGAGCTGCTTCGCTTCGAAATGGTAGTGCGGCTCCGCCTCCGTACAGCTTGTGAGAATCGCATGCCGCCCGTAAAAAGTGCGCGCTCGGCCGCTGACGCTGTCGCGAACCACCACCGCCTGGCGCGCGCCCACGATCCATACCTCCCCCTGCTCCACCGACGTCGTGATGTTTTCCACCGAAATGCGCCCGCGCGCGATGTCATACACGAGCTCCCCGCGCGATATCACGTCCGCCGAGCCGCGCGTGGGGTCGCGCAGGACGTTCGTGTCGCCCATGACGCGCACGATCTGCAGCGAATCATCGTAGAACACGCTGTCGCCGACGAGCACCGCTTCGCCGCGCTGAATCCCCGCCGGCGCGCCCTTCATGAAGATGGTGCGCCCCGCGGCGGAGAACGTGACGGTGTCGCCCTGATAGCGGGTCACGCTGTACCCCTCACGCTGCAGCAGCGCTTCCATGACGGAATCCGGCGTCGCCCATTGCACGAGCTCGCGCGGGCGCGTGCTGTCGGCCGCGGTTGAATCCGCCCGGGCACGCACAATGGTGTCGCCGGGTACGGTGGGCCGGCGTGGGGAGTCTGGTGCGGGGGGCCGCGCGACCGGCGGACGCGGGGTCTTCTGTGCCGACAGCTGCGAGGCAAGCGCCACCGTGAGCGCGGAGGCCAGGAGAATCACGCCACCACGCGATCGCAGCGACATTATGCGGGGGCCTCGACGCGCTCGGCCGCCACGGCCATATCCCGGCGGACGCGCCGGCGATGCACCACGACCGCCAGCGCGACGCTCACTTCGTACAGCAGGTACAGCGGCAGCGTCACGATCGCGAGTGATGTCGGGCTCGCGTCCGGTGTGATGAACGCGGCGGCGACGATGCACAACACGATCGCGTGCCGGCGATACTTGTTGAGAAAGGCCGGCGTCACAACGCCCAGGGCGGTGAGCGCGAGAATGACGATCGGCAGTTCGAAGACCGCGCCAAACGTCAGGCAGAGACTCAGGACCATGCCGAAATACGCGCTCGCCGTGATCATCGGCTCCAGCGATTCCGTATGAAAGCCTAGCAGAAAGCGAAACGTTAACGGCAGCACGAGAAAGAACGCCAGCGCCGCGCCGGAGAGGAACAGCAGCACGCCGCCGCCGAGCACCGGAATCACCATCCGCTTTTCGTGCCGATACAGCGCGGGCGAGACGAACGCCCACAGTTGGTAGAAGATCACCGGTAGCGCGAGCACGAGCCCCAGCGAGAAGCTGGAGCTCATGACGATGCGAAAGGGATCGCCGGGATGGGTGTACACCAGCTTGCGACCGTGCATCAGGGGAGCGATCGGCCGCTCGAGAATCCCGATGACGTCGAAGCGCATCATGATCGCGAACGCGAGAATGACGCCGATCGCGACCGCGAGCAGCGACCAGAGCAGACGCCAGCGCAGCTCCTCGAGGTGATCGAGGAAAGGCATCTCTGCGGAAGGCTGCGCGCTCATGCGACTGCGGCGTCTCGCCCGCTATTTCATGATGCGCAGTCGCTCGCGGGCGAGCACCGCTTCATCCGAGCGCGGATACCGCCGAATGACCTCGTCCAGCGCGGCGCGTGCCTGCTCCTTGCGCCCCGTGACCTCGAACGCCACCGCGCGCTTGTACAGCGCCGTGGGCGCACGCTGCGCGTCGGGGTAACGCGACACGACAAGCGCGTATGCCGAGTCGGCGGCGGCGGCGTTGCGTTCGGTCGCGAAGCTTTCGGCGATGTAGAACTGCGCATCCGCGGCCACATCCGACGTCGGATACTGTCGCAGCAAGTCCTGGAAACCCGCGCGCGCCGCCCCCGTGCTTCCACGGCGAAGCTGATCGAGCGCGAGCTGGAAGAGCTGGTTCGGTCCCGGCGTGCCGGAAGGGGACGCGGCGACCGGTTGCGAGGGAGGCACAGCGGCAGCGGCGCCGGGTGAGATCGGTTGCGTCTGCAACGGTGGCGAGGTG
>JANNOC010000272.1:0-1648 GCA_031398865.1 Gemmatimonadota bacterium
CTCGGCTCCGAACGACACGCCGCCAAGCGCGCGCTCACCTTGCGGGACGCTGATCGGCGAGACCCAGACACGCTGAACGTCGCACGAGAAGTTGAACCGCGGGAGGCGAACCTTGAAATAGGCCGGCAGGTTCTCGGAGCCGGCGTCCGGCGCTTCGAGCCGCAGACCCTCGTAGCTCACGTCGAGCACACGGGCCGGAACGTCGTTGGCGAAGGCGTCGAGCAGCGGCACCTGTTTGCGCGGCGATCGGCGCACGTGCTGCGCGGCGGCGAGCAGCTCGCTCATCACCGCAAGCACGCGCTCCGGCGTGATCGGGGGGGCGAGATACACGGCGTGCTGGCGACTCGCCTCGCCCTCCAGCACCGGGTCCGGATCCCCGACAACAATCGTCGGCGTGCCCTGCACGCTGGCGCGAATGGCCAGGTGCAGGCCGTTGTACGCGCCGAGCTTGAGCTCCGTAACCAGGAGATCGGGCCGCGCAGCCAGCGCTTCCTTTGCGGCAGCGAAGTCCACGACGACCTTCGGCACATAGCCGGCGGCGCGGAGGCTCGGAGCCAGCCCGCGAACAATGCCGCCGTCTGGCGCGACGAGAAGAACCCTGGGCTGCTGATTCATCGAGTGTCCAAGAGTCGCCGACCTTTGCCGCATACTCAAAGCAAGCACGCTGCCGTTACGACATACCGAGAATTCCTCAGTCTTTTGCCCCGAGAGATCGAACGCCGGATACTAGGCCCTTCCCGCCGCGCACAAAATTGGTGTGAGCACCCGTTTCCATTACAGTTCTGCAAGCGAACGGCCCCCGGGCCGACACCCGGTGTTCGCCTCCTCGAAGCCCGGCCTTACCCCAGCAAAACAGGGCGGCGTGCACAGAATTGCGCCCGTCCCACGGCTTCCGGTTTGGCCGATGCGCGACGACAAAAACCCTCCAACCGGAAGACAACTACCGGACAAGGGATTGACTTTGGACGCTTCTGATGGCGAGTATCTTGCGATGCCACGTCGCATGAGCATGCCGTCAGCCGCTAAGCGGCTTCTCGAAGCCATCAAGTCCCGTCGTGCGCGCACGGGCGTCGTGGGTCTCGGTTACGTCGGACTTCCCCTGGCCGTGGAGTTCGCCCGCGCCGGGTTCAACACCACGGGCATCGATCTGGATCCGCAGAAGGTCGCCGCCATCAATGCTGGCCGCTCCTACATCGACGATGTGAGCACGAAGGACGTGGCGGAGCTGCGGGAGAAGGGGCTACTCCAGGCCTCCACCGACTTCGAGGTTGTCGGGGACCTCGACACCATCAATATCTGCGTGCCGACACCCCTTCGGAAGACTAAGGACCCTGATCTCTCGTACATCGTGTCTGCGGCGGAGGCGGTGGCCGCCCGGCTTCGGCCGGGCATGCTCATCGTGCTCGAGTCCACCACCTACCCTGGCACGACCGACGAGCTCGTGCTGCCGATTCTCGAACGCTCTCGGCTGAAGGCGGGCAAGGACTTCTTCCTGGCGTTCTCGCCAGAGCGCATCGATCCGGGCAACCAGAAGTTTCATACGCGGAACGTTCCCAAGGTGGTCGGCGGCCTCACGCCCGCCTGCAACGAGCTGGCGACAGCCTTGTACTCAGCCGCCATCGAAACGATCGTGCCGGTCAGCTCGCCG
>JANNOC010000281.1:0-5817 GCA_031398865.1 Gemmatimonadota bacterium
GGCAGCTTGGTTCTTGACGGGGAAAATATACGCAGCGCGGAGTTGGCCAGTCAGTCCTGTTGCGGCCAAGCATCAATGGTCGTTGGGTTTATCCCTCCGGCTCCTGCGTATGCATAGCGGGGGACGCCAGGGCAGGCGGCCCCTTTTCTTGCAAACCCGAAGTGTCTTCAGCTGTTGCTACGCGAGTCTGCGACGGTCGGAGGCATTGGGATTATCGCCGGGCCCTCGCCGCGCCACGCGCGAATATGGTCGAACACACCCGACAGCCGCGGCCCAAGCTTTAGCGTGGACTCCGGATGCATCATGCAGAACCGCGGGAGGGCACCCGTTTCCCCCCCAAACCGCAGGGTTCGGTTTCCTAATCCGAGGCACACTTCGAGTCCAACCTCCTGCGTTACCGTCACGGTATCCCGGTTGAACAACCCAAAGGGAGCCGCCAGGATGGGCACCGTCGCCGGAAAGGCTTCGCGCAACCTCTCGTGGCACATCGCTATTTCCCGACGTTGTTCGCCGGCGCCGAGCAGCGACAGTGCGGCATGGGAGCATGTATGCACGCCGATATCGATCGGTCCCGATGCGGCGAAGCTGGCAAGCTCCTCCCACGTCATGGACCGGTCGATCGCGGCGAGGCCGTCGACCTGCTCCAGTTCCTGCAGCGACTCCTCGAATTCGTCCGGCCAGCGAGCCGCGTAGCGAGCCACGATCCATTGTCTGACTGGCCACCCCGGGCCGAACTCAGTACCCGACCACGTGGTTCGGAACGTTTCCGGCATCCGCCAGCGGTCGATCAAACTCCTGATTTCGTTGATCGAGAGGCGGTCGAGGACCACCGCAAGGCGGTCCCACCAGAAGCGGCGGCCCTCGTCCAGCGCATCCGATATTGCAAACACGGTTACCGGCACCTGCTCTCGGCGAAAAAACTCCGCCGCGCTCTGCATGGACAAGTACGCATCGTCAAACGTTATCGAGAAGAGCCCGGCCGTGCTTTTCCGTTCTCGGTGCAGTCGAACAAGTTCCCTTAACGGAATGATCTGTCCAAGCCGGCGCGCGACACGCACGGCGGTCTCCAACTCAGTGACAGTATGATGAA
The DNA here is from genome assembly GCA_031398865.1 of Gemmatimonadota bacterium. Classification (GTDB taxonomy): domain Bacteria; phylum Gemmatimonadota; class Gemmatimonadetes; order Gemmatimonadales; family Gemmatimonadaceae; genus JANNOC01. Next base: position 1,091 of record JANNOC010000281.1, read on the forward strand.
TCGGCGAGCGCACTTCACTGGTCGCAATTCCGTGATAGCAGAGAATCGCACCGGAGCGTGAAAACGGCCGCAGAATACCGGTCAGCATGCCATCCTGGCGATTGCGACAAAAAGCGTGGGGATGCGGCCCGAGCCGCTCAAAGTGGTGACAATCATGGCTCGATTGCTGGCCTGGGGGAGGGCGCCTGTCATGTTGTTTCTCCAGTTGAAAGCAATGTCGAGACCTGTGATTCATGGTCTTGGCACTCAGTACGCGACCTCGCATTAATGTCCCGCCTGCGCCACAATGAGGCGTACACGCAACAGAGGTTCGCTGCGCCGAGTTCTGCCGTGCTCGGTCGAACGTCCAGAAATCGTTCCGCTAGGCGCGCTTAGCGACACGCGCGGAGCGTGAGACAACTGGTTGCGTTCAAGGGATGTACGGCCCGGGTAGTGCGTACCGAACGGATGCTCGGACCCCGCCCGCATTCTCTCGCAAACCTGCAGATTCAGAAGATCGATTGATGATCGTTGTGACGATCCTACTTGGCATCGTGGCAGCCGCATTATTGTTGCCGGCCGTGTCCGACCTGTTGAGTGTGATTCGGCTGGCGCTTTGGCCGAACCGCATCCGGGTGATTGCGAGGGGCCGCCCTCGACTTCTAGTGTTCATTCCCGCGCACAACGAAGAGCTCCTGCTGGAGCCCTGCATCCGTTCCCTACGTTTGCAGCGCTACCCCAAATCGCATTTGTCCGTCGTCGTCATTGCCGATAATTGCACGGATTCAACGGCTGCGGTCGCTCGGTCCGCAGGCGCTCGCTGCCTGGAGCGGACCGACCTCGAGCAGAAAGGGAAGCCCCGCGCTATCGCATGGGCGTTGGATCAAATCGACTATCGGTCGTTCGATGCCGTCATTATCATCGACGCGGACACGATCGTCGACCCTGACTTTGCCGGTCACATTGCCACGGTGCCGGATCTGCGCAGCAAGGCAGTTCAACCGTACAACGGGATTCGCAATCCTGGCGACAGCGCACTGACACGCATGGGCGCTGTCTTCACCACCATTCGCTATGACCTCCAGTTTCGGCTGAAATCAGCGGCTGGTCTCAATTTGCCGCTTATGGGCAACGGCATGTGCGTCGGCACCGATGTGTTGGCCGAGCGAGGTTGGACTGCGTTTTCGATTTGCGAGGACTGGGAGCTCTACGCCCAACTGACTGAGCGTGGCGTCTCCATAGAAGCCTGTCTCGATGCACGGCTGTATTCGCAGGAGGCCCGCTCGCTGAGCCAGAGCGCGTCGCAACGACGCCGTTGGGCAGCAGGAAAGATGAGTGTTCTCGGCGCTATGGCATGGCCGCTGTTGACGAGCAAAAGGGTCAACTTCCATCAAAGACTCGATGTCCTGGCCGAAGTGGCGGCCGTTGGACCAGCGGTTCACCTCGCAGGCGTCGCTGGTCTGGTCGCTGTAACGCTAGTGCTGAACGTGCCCGGCGCAACGTGGCTCAGCATCGCGCTGGCTGCTTCTGTTGCGCGACTGGCGCTTTATACGGCAGCAGCGATTCGAGTCGACCCGGCGCCGCGTCGTGCCCTGAGCGCATTCGCATTCCTGCCATTCTACGCGGTGTGGCGCTTGTGGCTCCAGCTGTCGGCGCTTCGCATGCTCGGCGAACAGCCCTGGGTCAGAACACAGCGGCACGTTTGATTTCGCCAATGAACAACGGAACGCTGCGCGCGCCCCGTGATGCGTTGAGGCCGGACCGCGGTCAGTCCCAGCCGCGTCGGGGGAATCCTCCGGCGGCCGCTCCGTTGGGTGTGTCGCTGACGCCGACGGCGGACGCCGTTCGGATTTGCCTCTTCGCCCTGATGCTGATCAACATCAGCGCGATCCAGATGTACATGGGCCCGGTCCGCGCCCTCCGACCCGGGATGACCTTTCTGGCGCTCGCCGTTGTGTTGGTGTTTCTCCAGCCCACGCTGGTCGCCTGGACGAACATTGCGGCCGCATACCCATCGAAGTGGATAGTCGTTTTCTTCGGCCTGGCTTGCGGCTCCGTACTTTTCGGTCTTTCCCCGGGTGGTTCCGGCAGGTACATCCTGGACGTGTACGGCCGGAATCTGATCTTCTTCTTCCTGATCGTCGTCGCGATCCGCAACGTCCACGACCTTGCGCTACTGATATGGTCCTTTGTCGCCAGCGTTGGGGTGCTGGTTGTGCTGGCCCAGACGGTTCTCACTCTCGAGGTCACGCGAGAAGGTTTGGGGCGGCTCGAGGGTGGCCAAGGTCATTTCGACGCGAATGACCTGGGAATGATCCTGGTGATGGCGCTGCCTCTGGCTCTCCTCTTTTTCTATAACGGCAAGCCGCTCACCCGCATGCTGAGCTTGGCCGTCATGATTGGAATCCCGGTCACCATCGCTCTGACCGGCTCGCGTGGAGCAATGGTCGGACTCGTCGTGGTGGGCATTGCCATCCTCGTCACGCTCCGCAGAATCTCGGTGGTCAAGCGTGCGGCCACCCTGGCTGCCGTGGTGGCCGGCCTGTTCTTTGGTGCGCCAGATGGTTACTGGAAGCAGATGAACACGCTGACGAACCTGAAAGAGGACTACAACTATTCGGTGGAATACGGCCGCAAGGGCATCGCGATGCGGGGGATCGGCTACATGTTGGGCCGCCCGCTCTTTGGAGTCGGCGTTGCGAATTTCCCGCGAGCGGAGGGAACGATCTCCCCCATTGCGAACTCGCGCCTCAGCGCGGGCTTATCGGTGGAATGGATCGCGCCTCATAACACGTACGTCCAGGTCGGTGCCGAGATGGGAATACCCGCCCTGGCGATCTGGCTTTCACTGCTGCTGGGCGGGACCGTGGGACTATGGCGCCTGTCGAAGCGCCTTCCCGCCTCATGGGCATCTGAAAGTGCGGAGCGCAAGTTCCTGAGCGACGCCTGCCTCTTCCTTCCAATTTCCTTTCTGGGCTTCGCAGTAACGTCGGCGTTCCTGTCGCACGCCTACACGATCGTCGCGTACACCATCTTCGCTTATCTGGGCGGCTTGCACATGCTTGTGCACAATGAGCTGAAGAAGGACGGTATCGCGGGCGCCGGCGCCGTGGCAATCGGGCGTGGTGGACCCAGAGCTGCTTCGTTCCCCAGATCAGGCAGGCGTGGCGATTTCCCGGCTTCTAAGCCGAGGGTTGGCTAGTTCGAGATGGAGAAAACGTCAATCGAGATGCGCGCCCCAATACAGTCACAGGCAGCGGCGAATACCGACCGTGAGCCGCGCGTTCCGACGAAAGGCAAAGCCAAACGCGTCGCAATCGGTCTGCTGGTATACGCGTTGGTCACCGCGCTCACGCTCTTCGTAGTCGACCGCGCACTGATCGCCTTGGACCTGTTCCCGCCGACGTACAACCCCGGACATCCCGACGTCGGCTGGGTCTCGGCATATGCTACCGGCAAGATGGTCGAGGAGCGATGTCCAAACCTCGCGACACGGCAGATGGCCGTGTACACACGGAATGAAGATGGCATGCGCACCACGCATTCCGCTCATGAGCTACGGCGGAATTCGGGCGTTTTCAAGGTCGCCGTCAGTGGCGATTCGCATACCGAACTTTGCGTGACGAGCGACAAGATCCATTTCGGCGTGATGGAGCGCGAACTGAACTCACGGGCGTTGCAAAGCGCGGTGTTCGCCTATGGCGCAGGCAAGTACTCGCCGCTGCAGGCGTACCTGGCCGTCCGTGAACCCATCCAGCAGTACTCTGCCGACGCGTTCGTCTTGAATCTCTACACCGGCAACGACTTCTATGACATGTTGCGAGTCGACGACCGGCCCTCCCTGGAGCCTGAAGGCAACGGGTACCGCATTGCCGACCCGGTGTGGTACCAACTCGATTCGCCTGACGAGAAGCGCGAGAGCAGACTGCTCTTCCTCATGGAATCAGCGTTCCAGAAAACGGGCCTCCGGCGGGTTCTGCTGCGCGTGCACTACCTGGGTGACGTGGCAGCGAGCCAGAACGCAGGCGTCCGTGAAGTTGCTGGATATATGAATGATCTGCGGAAGGCCTCTTCTGACAAGGTGGAGTATCCGCATGCCTTTTCGGCGCAGATGCTCAATCAACAACTGTTTTTCCATCGTTTCCCCGGCGCCCGCGAGGAGAGTCTCCGGCGCGTGAAGGCCCTGCTCGAACTCGTTCGGCAACAAAATCCGAACCGGCTGCTGGTCATGAGCCCTGTCCCCTCCTATCAACTTGTCAATCGGACGCCCGTCGACCCCGCGTTCCTCGAAGTCATCGGCGAATTGCCGATCACCTACGAGTCCGGCGTTGCCGAAGAGTTCGAGCTGTACCAGACGTTGAAACGCATGGCGTTGGAAAGCGGCTGGATCTTCGTCGACAATCTGCCTCGTCTGCGAGAGTATCAAGGCGACGAGCTACTGTATAACCGCGCCGACTATCACATCGAGCCGGTTGCCAGCGAGATCATCGGCACGTCGCAAGCGCGCGAGATCGTGAACCGCGTGCGCGCACGTCGCGCGGTTGCCGAACAGCGCAACGGCCGGTAGAACTCCGGGCCGCGCTGAATAGTTGGCACTCGCTCGCTCGATCGGGAGAGGAGAGGCTCTGGGCAACCGGGACCTTTTTTCATTCGCCCGTATCGCGAGCGAGCCGCTGGCAACGCGTGCCTCGATCGTGTGACGTTCGAAATAACCAGGGCAGTCCCAATGACCAAAATTCGCGTGATGC
>JANNOC010000289.1:0-2872 GCA_031398865.1 Gemmatimonadota bacterium
CTGACCCGGCGCTTTTACCGCACGCTCGAGCAGGTCGTCGCGCGCATGGCGGATTCCCTGGCTCCGGCGATCGCGCGGGCCGAGCGGCGTCAGCTCGCATTGCTGAACGCCTCGCGCCTCATCTTCCTCTCCTTCCTCGAAGCGAAGGGATGGCTGAACGGGGACCGTGCCTTCCTGGCTCATCGCTTCGATCGCGCGATGCTGGCGGGGGACGGCTTTCATCGGCGGGTGCTCCTGCCGCTCTTCTTCGGCACGCTCAACACCGCACCACACGCCCGGTCGCGCGTCGCGCTCGCCTTTGGACGCATTCCTTTCCTCAACGGCGGCCTGTTCTCGCTGACCCCTCTCGAGCGGCGGCATCGCTCAGCGCTCCTCTCCGACGATGCGCTTGGATTGCTCTTCGGTGATCTGCTCGCGCGCTATCGCTTCACGGCGCGTGAGGATCGCAGCAGTTGGTCCGAAGCCGCGATCGATCCCGAGATGCTCGGCAAGGCGTTCGAGTCGCTGATGTCGGCGGACGATCGCGGCGCGACCGGAGCGTTCTACACGCCGCAGTCCATTGTCGAGCATGTGACAGCGTCCGCTCTCGCGGAGGCACTGGTGTGCGACACGGTGGATCTCGAGACGGCTCGCGCAGCGCTTCTCGGGGACCAGAGTAGCGGCACAACCGCGGCGGCGCTGTGCGCGAGAATCAGCACCGTGCGCCTCCTCGACCCGGCCTGCGGCTCGGGCGCATTCCTCGTGCACGCGCTCGAGCAACTCGCCGCACTCGCCATGCGCGCGGGCGACACACGCTCGCCTGCTGACATTCGGCGATCGGTGCTCACGACGAGCATCTTCGGCGTGGACGTGAACCCGACGGCGGTGTGGCTGTGCGAGCTGCGTTTGTGGCTGTCCATGGTCATCGAGAGCGAAACGCGCGACCCCGCCCGCGTCTCGCCGCTCCCGAATCTCGACCACCATATCCGCATCGGCGACGCGCTCCGCGGCGGCGTGCACGGAGTGTCCAGCGCGCGCGCGGCAGCATCGATGACGCGTCTCCGCGTGCGCTACACTCGGGCGATCGGTTGCCGCAAGCGGACGCTCGGCGCCCTCTTGAATCGGCAGGAGCGCGAGCTTGCCGTTGCCGCGGTAGATCACCGCATCGCGTCCTCGTGCGCGGAGCGTCGTGATCTGCTCGCGGCCATTCGCTCACGCGACTTGTTCGGGCAGCGCAATGCGCCCAGCGCGGCGCTTCGGTCGCGGCTCGACGACGCGCGCCGGAGGGTGCGTGCCGCGCGACGAGAACGCGTGGGGTTGTTGCACGGCGGAGCACTGCCCTTCGCCTTCGCCACGCACTTCGCGGACGTCATGACAGATGGCGGCTTCGACGTGGTGCTGGGCAATCCGCCCTGGGTGCGGCTGCACAGAATTCCGGCATCCATGCGCACGTCGCTGCGAGCGGAGTTCAGCGTTTTTCGCGACGCGGCATGGCGTGACGGCGCGCGACGCGCGGCCGCGAGCTCCGGCTTTGCGTCGCAAGTGGACATTGCCGCGCTCTTTGTGGAGCGATCGGTCGCACTGCTCCGCCCACACGGAACTCTCGCGCTCCTGCTGCCGGCCAAGCTCTGGCGCTCGCTTGCCGGCGGTGGTGTGCGCGCGCTGGTGCGAAACACCACGCGCGTCATCGCGCTCGAGGAATGGGATGCGGCGGACGGTATCTTCGACGCGGCGACTTATCCGTCGCTTCTGGTCGCGCGGCGCGACCGCGCAGCGTCGCCGGAGTCCGCACTCGCGCGCGAGGATGCGGTCGGCGAGGCGTGGAACATCGCGCTGCATCGCCGTGGGGAGTGCAGACGATGGACAATGCCGGCCGATGCGGTTCCCCTGGACGCGTCGCCTGGCAGTCCGTGGCTGCTGCTGCCACGGCGCGTACGCCAGGCCTTCGACTGCCTGACGACGTCAGGCATGCCACTCGCCGATACCCACCTCGGACGACCGCGGCTCGGCGTCAAGTGCGGGTGCAACGACGCGTTTCTCGTGACGCCAGTGGATGACACCGACGCGGAATGCTCGAGCCACACATCGGCAATGCTCGTGCAGCGCGGTGAGCGTATCGGGCGCGTGGAAGGCGCCCTGCTGCGGCCCGTCCTACGGGGCGACGGCGTTCGAGCGTGGGGTGCGCCGCCGCACGGCGAGATGCTGCTGTGGACGCACGACACGGATGGCAGACCGTTGCGCGCAATCCCGCCACTGGCGTTGCGATGGCTCTCGCCATGGCGACGGCAGCTCTCTCGGCGCGCTGACGCCGGCGCGCGCTCAGCGCACCGCTGGTGGAGACTCTTCCGGACGGAAAGCGCCGACACTCGACATGCGCGCGTCGTGTGGTGCGACATCGGCCGGACGCCACGCGCGCTCGTTCTGCCGCCGGGCGATGCGCACGTTCCTCTCAATACGTGCTATGTCGTTCCCTGCGTTGATGCGATGGATGCCTACGCGCTGGCGACGATCCTGAACTCCCCACTCGCGGCCGCGTGGCTCAATGTCCTCGCGGAACCTGCTCGCGGAGGATATCGCCGCTATCTCGGGTGGACCATGGCGCGGTTACCCCTCCCACGCGATTGGCGGAGCGCGGTGCGGCCTCTCGCGGAGGCCGGCATGCGCTGCACAGTGGGCGAGGCGATCCCCGCGGCAGAGTTAGGCACGCTCGTGCTCGCGTCGTATGGGATACGGGAGGCGGACATCGCCGCGCTGCTGCAGTGGACAGGTTCGTGACTACGCCAGCGTCCGCTTTTGGTGGCGCACTTATCGTATCGGAGCTGGCGAACGTGCGCCACATGATCGCATCGCGGTGGCTCGGCGACACGCCGGTTGACGCAGGCGTTGGCGAGAT
>JANNOC010000302.1:0-1941 GCA_031398865.1 Gemmatimonadota bacterium
CGATTTCGCCGGTGTATCGGAAGCGGATCGCAAAAAGATGACCTTCACCAACGCGGCCAAGCTCTACGGCTTCAAGGTCGAAGCCCGCTGATGTGATCGTGAGCATCGCAGCCGAGGGCGGTCGCAACATCGAAGCTGCGATCCGTCCCTCGAAACTGCTTATTGGCTATGCAGTGTTTGCTGGCCTAAACACAGCGCACAGGTGCATGTCTCAGACAGCCACCCGCCCCGGCCGATTCGCTTCATCGTCCCCTATACGCCGGGATACGCCGGGGGGGGACATCGGATACCTCGCCGCGCGCGATCGCAGTGAAGATACGCGAGAACCTCGGCCAACGAGTCATCGTCGACAACGGCCCGGGTGGAACGGCGTCATCGGCATAGCGATCGCGATGCTCGCCGCGCCCCACGGCTACCCGGACGCCATTGAGGCGCGTAGGACGGTGATCCTTGCGATAGCGGACGAGGCACAGTGCCGACAAGCTGTTGGTTTTGCCAGTCTCAGCAACGCATTTGAACGCGTCATGGGGTGGCCGAAGTATTCGTTGGGCCGCTTGCAGCCGACAGTGGTGGAGGTTGACATACCATATATAGTCTAGGCACAATAGCGCATGTGGCGAATCGAAGAGCACCGCCGTGTAGACAAGCAGGCTGCTTCGGCGCCTCAGGAAATATTGAAACGCTACGAGAAATGGAAGGACATCGCGTCGCTGTCTGGCCCGCCTGGTCTTCGCCTCATTAAGGGGTTTCGCGATGAGGCGTTGTCAGGTGATTGGAAGGGCTTTCGCTCATCCCGCCTCGGTGATCAGTGGCGCGTCATCTACCGGGTAGTGCCTGAGAGCATGCTCTATCAGGTGGCTTCGATCACAGCTCACGACTATCGGAGACCGCAATGAAGGACTACCGCCCTGCCAAAAAGCGCGTGACCGTTACTGTTGGGGAGTCGGTTCGAATCCTTCGAGACCTCCAGGAATTGAGCCAAAATCAACTGGCTCAGATGTCCGGCCTTCCGCAGACGACAATTTCCGCGATTGAGAACGGACGTGTTCGCTTGGGCGTCGAGCGGGCGAAGGTATTGGCTCGAGCGCTTAAGTGCCACCCTGGAGTGCTGGTGTTTCCCGGGTGGGAGAACTCCGACGAAAAAGCGGCCTAACCGTGCGCTGCAGGCCACGCTCACCAGCGGGCTTCGCCCGCTGGTTCCCGGGCCTGAGCGCAATCGTTAACCCTTATCTCTACTTTCCGGAGGCTCCCATGTCAGAGCTGCCAATCCCGATCGCGACTCTCGCCACAGATGTGCCGACGCGCGCGAGGGTCTCCTCCTACCCAGAGCCGTTTGCGTTGCGAATGGCAGGTAGGGAGAAGCGCATACTGGGTGACCTGTTTGGTCTCAAGAACTTTGGTGTCAACCTTACGCGCCTAGCCCCCAACTCCGCCTCGTCACTCCGCCACTCACACTCCAAGCAGGACGAGTTTGTCTACATCGTGCAAGGCCGCCCGACGCTGCACACCGACGAGGGTCGAACGCAACTTGCTCCAGGAATGTGCGCAGGCTTTCGAGCACTCACCGGCAATGCTCACAACCTGGTCAACGAGACTGAGGAGGACGTGCTTTATCTGGAGATTGGCGACAGAACACCAGACGACGAGGTCGCCTACGCCGACGATGATCTTAAGCTTGTACCTGTGGGCGATGGTCGGCGCCAATTTGTTCATCAAGACGGCACGCCGTACTAACCGTGTCGCTCGCGTCGACCTTCTTTCGCCGAATATGGCGCTCGTGACGTATCGGGCCCGCCCAACAGGGCGTTAGCCCGCACGCGCGCGTCAATGGAACAGCGAATTATTGCTTTTCACCAAGACGATGAGCAGCAGTGGGTCGCTCGGCTCGCCTGCGGTCATAACCAGCATGTTCGTCACAATCCCCCAAGGACCAACCGTCCT
>JANNOC010000357.1:0-3934 GCA_031398865.1 Gemmatimonadota bacterium
TGCACGACCGCCTCGAGCTCGAACGACCTGACCTGCTCGATCGCCTGATTTTTTCCACCGGGGACGGTGCCTCCGGAGAGGCGGCGAGCTTCGTCGCGCGGACGCGGTGCCCCGTGCTGCTCAAACCTTTCGAACTGGCGATGCTCGCAGAAACGATCGCCCGCCTGCAGCCAGCGTCTCCGCGCAAGCCCAGTGGCTGAGGGTGGGGGTGGTCGGGATGCCGCGTCGCGCCGCATTCCCGCGTTCGTGAATCAGAAGGCGGGCACCGCGGACAAAGTCGCCAGGGCCATTGAAGACGACCCGGCTTTCGAACTGCTGGCAGTCGCGCCCGAGCGTCTTCAGGATGAAATCCGGTCGCGGCTCGCCCGCGGCGCGACGCGCATTCTTGTCGCCGGAGGCGATGGGACGGTCCGCAGTGGCGCATCAGCAGTCGTGCATAGCGTTGGCGAGCTCGCGGTGCTGCCCGGCGGAACGCTCAACCACTTCGCCAAGGATCACGACATTCCGCTCGAGGCCGCGGATGCCCTCGCCCTGGCGCGCAGCGGCACGCCATCCGACGCGGATGCCGGCTTCGCGAATGACAAGCTGTTCCTCAACACGAGCACCATCGGCGCGTACGTCCTGTTCGCGCGTACGCGCGAGCGGTTCGAAAAGTACCTCGGCTACTTTCTCGCGAGCGTCGTGGCGGCGATTCGCATTCTCGCGCGGCCGCCGGTGGTGCACGTGGAAATCGAAGTGGACGGCGAGTGGAAGCGTTATGAAACGCCGTCGCTGTTCATCGGTGTTGGTGAACGCGAGCTGAAGCTGCCCGACTTCGGGAGTCGCGTAGACGACGGGCAGCGACTTCTGCACGTCATGGTGGTGCGCAGCCGTTCATCGGCGCGGCTGCTCGCTGTCGCACTGTCCGCGGCGACGCGCGGTGTGCGCTGGTTGTCGCGCACGCCGCAGCTGGACAGCTTCCTCGTCGACCGCTGCCGCGTCGAGTTTCCGTCAGGCAGGTGGGAGGTCGCGGTGGACGGGGAGATCGAGTCGTACGATTCGCCACTGACGTACAGAATCGAGCGTGGTGCGTTGCGGGTGATCGCCGGCGCCGCACCGGCGCAGGTCGGCTAGTCCGCACCGCGCACGATTGGTAGCTTCCGGCGTGAGCGCTCGCCGCCTCCCGCTTTTTCCGCTCCCGCTCGTGCTCTTTCCAGGGGCGCCCCTCCCGTTGCACGTCTTCGAGCCGCGCTACCGTCGCATGCTTGCCGACTGCCTCGACGGCGATCGCCGCTTCGGCATCGCGTACTTGCCGGACCAGGCACCGGAGGACAGCATCGCGCGAGGTCACGTCGGCTGCATCGCGAAGATCGAGCGGGTCACAGCGCTCGAAGACGGCTGCTCCAACATCCTCGTCACCGGCGAGACACGCTTCGCGATCGAGCGCCAGGTGCCTGACCCGTCGCCGTATCGCGTGGCCGAAATCATCCCGTATGACGACGCCTCGGACGCCACGTCGGCCGACGTGCAGGTGCTTGCCGCCCACGTGCGCGCGCTGTTCGACCGAGTCGCACAGGCCGCGCGAGCGCTGTCAGATGAGCGCGAGTCACTTCCCGAGCTTCCGACAGATCCTGCCGCGCTCTCGTTCGGCATCGCGTCGCTCATCGATCTGGATCTCGACAAGCGCCAGTCGTTGCTGGTCTCGCGCTCTGCCGGTGAGCGGCTCGACACACTCGAGCACATGCTCGTTGCCGCGGTGGACCGGCTGGAGCATCGCGCCGGTGTGCACGAGCGGGCGAAGTCGAATGGACACGGCCCGGAGACCGACGGATGAGCAACACCACCGGTGATCTCGCGCGCGCCCTGGCGTCCATCGTTGGCGAGAAAAATACGCGCGCGCGTCGCGGGCAGCTGCTCGCGTACGCTTCGGATGGATTGCCGGGCTACCGCAAGGAACCGTCGCTGGCCGTCTTCCCCGGCACCCGCGAGGAAACCATCGCGGTCGTGCGACTTCTCGCTGAGCGAAACGTCCCGTTCGTTCCGCGTGGCGCCGGAACGGGACTGTCCGGCGGCGCGCTCGCGGACGGTATCGTGCTGGTCGGTCTCAACCGGCTGACACGCATCCTCGACGTGGATCACGCGAACCGCCTTGCCGTCGTGGAGCCGGGTGTCGTGAACGCGACGCTGTCGCGCACGGTTGCTCCTCACGGACTGCATTACGCACCCGACCCATCCAGCCAGACGGCGTGTACCATCGGCGGCAACGTGGCGGAGAACGCGGGCGGACCGCACTGCCTCAAATACGGCGTGACGCTGAACCACGTCGTGGCGCTCACCATCGTGCTGCCCGACGGCGAGGTCATCACCCTCGGTCACGCCGCGGGTGAGCACGAGGGGTACGACCTGCTGGGTGCGTTCATCGGTTCCGAAGGATGCTTTGGGATCGCGCTCGACGTCACCGTTCGCCTCGCGCCATTGCCGCAGGCGGTGCGCACCCTGCTCGCCGATTTCACGAGCATCGGCGACGCCGCGCGCGCGACGTCGGCGATCGTGGCGTCGGGAATCGTACCGGCGGCGCTGGAGATGATGGATGGTCCCACGAGTCGCGCCGTCGAGGCGTCGATCTATGCCGCCGGATATCCTGTAGACGCCGCGGCCGTGCTGCTGGTGGAAATGGACGGTCTCAACGCCGGGCTGGATGCGGACGCGGCACGCGCGGACAAATTGTGCCGCGACGCCGGCGCGCGCACCGTGCGGATCGCGGCGGACGCCGACGAACGGGCGCGGCTCTGGCAGGGCCGCAAGAAAGCGTTTGGCGCCATGGGGCGCCTGTCGCCGCATCTGGTCGTCCAGGATGCGGTCGTCCCCCGCACGCAGCTGCCGGCAATTCTCGCGACGATCGGCGAAATCGCAGCGCGCCATCGAGTCCGCGTGTGCAACGTCTTCCATGCCGGGGATGGAAATCTGCATCCCAACATTCCGTACAACGCACTGGACGCCGACGAGACCGCCCGCGTGGAGCTGGCAATGCGCGAGATCATGCGGGCGTGCATCGCCGCGGGTGGAACGATTACGGGCGAGCACGGCATCGGGCTCGACAAACTCGCCTACATGGATGAGATCTTCTCCGCCGCATCGCTCGACGCGATGTGCCGGCTCCGCGACGTCTTCGATCCACAGCGCCGCTGCAATCCTGGCAAGGTCGTGCCGGTGCACAGTTGCAAGGAATGGCGCGCGGCTCCAGGCACGTGGAGTCCGTCGTGACGGGAACAGACGTCGTGACGATGGAGCATCCGGAGGATACCGCGACGGTAAGTGACATCGTCCGCGACGCAGCCGCTCGGGGCAGTAGGCTGCGTATCGCGGGTCGCGGCAGCTGGCTCGGCGCTGGGCGGCCGGTGCACGCGCCTCAGAGCCTCTGGCTCGACCGACTCTCGGGTGTCGTGGAGTACGAGCCCGGCGACCTCACACTCACCGCGCGTGCCGGCACATCGCTCGCCGACATCGCGCGCATCACGAGCGCTCGCTCCCAGTGGCTCGCGCTGGATCCATTTGGCGATCCCGCCGGCACGCTTGGCGCGACCGTCGCCACCGCGTCGTCAGGCCCGGTGGCGCACGCGATGGGCGGACCGCGCGACAATGTCCTTGGCATGGACATCGTCACCGGCGAGGGCGCGGTGATTCACGCGGGCGGCCGCGTCGTCAAGAACGTCGCGGGCTTCGACATCACGCGCCTGATGACGGGAGCCTGGGGGACGTTAGGCATCCTCACCGAGATCACGGTGCGGCTGCGCGCCACCGCTGAAGTGGATCGAACGCTGGCGGTTTGCGTGGATGCGCGCGCCCTCGTGCTCGAGGCATTCCTTGCCGCCATCGTGGCCGCGCCCGTGGCGCCACTCGCGCTGGAGCTGCTCAGCGAGGAGCTCGCCGCGCGTGTCGGGGCCGCCGGCGGAGG
>JANNOC010000372.1:0-32111 GCA_031398865.1 Gemmatimonadota bacterium
CCATCACCTCAATGAACTTGTTGTCGTTGTAGTAGCCGCCGTCGTCAGAAAAGATACGAATGCCGTTGAAGATTTCGGCGCCCTGGCTGAACTGCAGGAAGGCCTTCACATCAAAGCCCATCCATGCCACCGTGTTGGTGAATCCGCCAGTTTAGTCCGGGTGCGGACTGCCGAGTATCTGCCGGTCACCGGAGTTGATGTCTCCGTCGCTGTTGAGGTCCTCGTACTTCGCGTCGCCGGTTGCCGGATCCACACCAAGGAACTTGATCGCGTAAAACGCTCCAAGAGGCTGCCCCACTTCCACACGGTTGATATCACGAATTCCCGTGTTGAAGGGCTGATCAAGATACAGCTTCTTCACCTTGTTATCGTTGAAAGCGATGTTGAAGTCTGAGGTCCACGAGAAGCCGTTGGTGGTTGACGGCTGCACAATCCCCGCACCGAACGTGAACTCGAAACCCCTGTTCTCGATGCTGCCGATATTCTGCAGAATTGACGTCTGGCCGCTCGTGGACGTGATGGGCCGGTTCACCAGAAGGTCCTTGGTTGTCTTCACATAGCGGTCGGCAATGACGCTGAAGCGACCGCCCAGGAAGGTGAGGTCGATACCGATGTCAACCTCTCGCGTGGCCTCCCAGCGCAGGTCAGGGTTGCCGAGACTGGTTTGCGCGAGCCCGGGCTCTTCGCCGACATGCGCCTTCCCGAAGCGTTGGAGCGCCGGAAAATCCTGGAGGAGGGCCTGATTTCCCGTTCTGCCAAGGCTCGCCCGCAGCTTGACCCCGGCGAGGTTTTTCAGCGACTGCAGCGCAGGCTCGTCACTCAATACCCATCCGAAAGACGCCGCGGGAAACACACCGTACCGGTTGTTTTTGCCGAAGCGGGAGGACCCATCCGTGCGCACACTGGCCGTCACAAGGTAGCGGTCGAGCAGGCTGTAGTTCGCGCGGCCGAAGACGGATAGGAGATTGTCGCCCGTCCACCCGCCGTCATACACGGTCACCTTCGCCGCGTTGCCGACATACCGGAACTCCTCGTTGCCGAAGCCCTCGCCCTGGATGTAGTCGATCTCCGTGCCGTTCCACTCGACACTGCTCCCGCCGACGACCGAGAGCGTGTGCATGTCGTTTGACGGGAGGTCGTAGGTGGCGAAGCCCTCGACCAGGTAACGATTGGACGTGGAGTTGCCTTGCGTCGCAACGCCGGCCTGTCCCGCGGCGTACGTCCCGATGACTCGCGGCGAATCCCAGCGCAGGTCGCGCAGGTTGAGCACATCGGCGCCCAGCTTTCCGTTGAGCTTCCAGCTGGGACCGAAGTTGTAGATCGCCTCGATGTTTCCGTACGACCGAAACACGCGTGATTCGACAGAGTTGAATTCGTTGAGCGCCAGCGGGTTGGTGTACTCGAGGCCTTGTGTCGGACTCGTGTAGCTGCCGTCAGGCTGTCGTACCGGGAAATACGGCTGCACCGCGATCGCGTTGCCCACGGAGGCGTTGATCGAGTTGTCATTCTCCACGCGGTCGTGATCCTCGCGTGACACGCTCAGCGAGCTCCTGAACGAGAGGCGGTCGTTGGCGATGAAGTCCAGATTCACGCGGCCGGATTCGCGATTGTAGCCCGAGCCGGTGACCAACCCCTGCTGGTCGAAGAACGATCCGTTCGCGAAGTACTGGATACGATCGTTGCCGCCCGTCGCGTTGAGCGTGATGTTGCGGATCGGCGCATTGCGGAAGATCTCGTCCTGCCAGTCGGTGTCGACCGAGTCATCCACGCCGACGACGCCAAAGTAGTCGTCGCCATAGCCGGATTCAGCCGCGGCTTCGTTCATGTATTCCAGATACTGCGTGGCGTTTAGCACGGGCCACTTCCTCTCGACGCTCTGCATACCGGTATAGGTATTGAAGCTCACCTTGCTGCCACCGGTACGGCCGCGCTTGGTCGTGATCATCACGACTCCATTCGAGCCGCGTGAGCCGTAGATGGAGGCCGCCGCGGCATCCTTCAGCACCGTGATGGATTCGACTTCATCAGGATTGAGGCCCGTCACGCCGGTGACGTCCTGTCCGCCCACGTCAAGCTGCGAGTTATCCTCGCGAATGAGCGGCACGCCGTCCACGACGTACAGCGGCTGATTGCTCGCGGACAACGATGCGGAGCCGCGCACGCGGACGGTAATTCCCGCGCCGGGATTCCCAGCGTTGTGCGTGACCTGCACGCCTGCGGCGCGCCCCTGTAGTGCCCCGTCGATCCCTGCGTCGGGCGAATTCTCGATCTCAGTGCCCTGCACAGTCGTGACGGAGTTGCTGATGCTGGCGCGGGAACTCGTTCCGTAACCAGTGACCACGATCTCTGTGAGGCTGCGCGGGGCTTCAACCAACGCAAAGTTCACTTCCGCCTGCTGGCCCTCGCTGAGCGTCACACTCCGGCTCACCGGTTGGAAGCCGAGGCGCTGCGTGCGCAAGGTGACGGATCCCGCCGGGATATTGCGCAGCGAATAGGTGCCCGCGTCGTCAGTCACCGTACCGCGCGTGGTTCCGGCAACCGAGACACTCGCGCCGACGATGGGGCGCCTGCTCACGGAATCCACCACCGTTCCGCTTACTGCTGCCCTGACTTGCGCCATCGCCGGCCGCGGCGCTGTCACCAGCGAGGCGAAGGCGATGGTTGCCATGCTCCACTCGAACAAGCGTCGTCTCATGGTACCTCCAGTCGGGTGCGACCCGGACGCGGAAATGAGAGGCGGCCACGGGGGAAGGGCGGGCCGCCGATAGTATCCCCCCACTATGCGGCCGAGAACCCGAACGGTCAAGAAGAATATGAGTTGTGTTTCGCGCTGCCATGCAGTGCCTCGTGCAGCATCAAGCTGGCGACGACGGTGGGCGGTCGCCGGACGCCGGAAGATCCGCTACGGCATGCAGCGTGTCCGAGGCGCACGGTCGAACCATCCCCCACGACCCGCTGGCGCATCGATCGACGATAGCCCTAGCACTCGTAAGGCCAATAGGTTACATTACATGCTCGAGCAGGGACGAGGCGCATCGCGCCCTCCGGCTCGTGGAGCCGATTCCCACCGCTTGCGGACATTGGCTCACGAAGAGCCAGTTGCTGCGCCGCAGACCACAACTCTTCCGAACGTAGATGCTCGCGCCTCCTCCTCGCTCAGTCGAGGGCCGCGCGATTTCGCCGGATTCCGGTCCCGCTTTCCATGCGAGGCCGCGGCAAGCGGCTCGGCATCATGGAGAGAGACAGCAGGAATCGCGATGCACATGGAAATAACGCTGGACCCGACGGATGTGTCGGTGGACGATGCTTTCGCGGCAAACACTGGAGCCCCGGAGTCTGACGTTCTCTCGGCACCAGCTTTTCTCACCTTCGACGATTTCAGTTTCTCCCCGCCCGTTCGCGACGCCATCCGTGACGCTGGTTATACCGTCCCGACTCCGATTCAGGCGCAGGCGATCCCCCTCGCGTTGAAAGGGCGCGACATCATCGGGCTGGCGCAGACGGGTACGGGCAAGACCGCCGCCTTCACGCTCCCGATCATCGAACAGCTCCTGGGTGGACCATCACGCGTCCGGGCTCTCATCCTGACCCCCACGCGTGAGCTTGCCGCTCAAGTGGAGGAGAGCTTCCGGAAATACGGCAAGCACTCCGATCTTCAGGTCGCTCCCATCTTCGGCGGCGTCGCGCTGGATCCGCAGGAGAAGCAGCTGCGCCGAGGAGTGGATGTCATCGTAGCGACTCCAGGACGCCTGCTGGATCATCTCGAGCGGCAAAACGTGGTTTTCGACGATCTCGAGATTTTGGTGCTCGACGAAGCGGACCGCATGCTGGACATGGGGTTCGCCCCGCAGATCAACCGCATCGTTGGTCAGGTTCCGCGCTATCGTCAGACGCTGCTCTTCAGCGCCACGATGCCTCCCGAAGTCGAGACGCTGGCTCGCAAGTATCTTCGCAAGCCGGTGGTGATCCAGGTCGGGCGCCGGTCGATGCCCGCGAACGCCGTGACCCACGCGGTGTATCCGGTGCCCCGCGAACGCAAGAGCGCGCTGCTCACGGCGCTGCTGTCCAAGCCGGATATGGACTCGGTGCTCATCTTCACGCGCACCAAGCATGGCGCGGACCGCGTGGTGCGCCATCTCGAGAAGGCGGGTATCTCCGCGACGGCGATGCACGCGGACAAGACTCAGGCGCAGCGCACGAAAGCGCTCGCGTCATTCAAGGACGGCTCGGTGAAGGTGTTGGTGGCGACGGATATCGCGCAGCGGGGACTGGATATCACCGGGATCACGCACGTCATCAATTACGACGTGCCGCAGCAACCCGAAGACTACGTGCACCGCATCGGACGCACCGCCCGGGCGGCCGCGTCGGGTGATGCGTTCACGTTCATGTCCCCTGACGAGATCGCCATGGTGCGCACCATCGAACGCGTCATTGGCCAGCAGATTCCGCGCATCTCGGTGCCCGGGTACGACTTCGGCACGGTGGCCGCGGACTGATTTCTGAGGCGCGTGTCAATGTCGCACGCGACCTAACCGCGACGTGAAAATCGTGTCGACCGCCCGGCTGTTGCGAACGATCACCCGGGTGTTCGCCGCGCCGTAACCCAGCCCGTTCGGCGCGTACATAACAGCCGCCCGCGTCACTTCGAGACGCACCTCGTGCAGCGCCGCGACGGGACGGTGCAGGAGGGTATCCGCGCCTGACGTGACGGTCACCGTTCCCGCCGTGTCAATGACAACGCGGGCGTACGCCGCGCGCGCGATCGCGGCGTTGCGCGCGACGCTCAGCGCCGTGACAATGTCCGTCACCGCGCTATTCACCCGCAACGAATCCAGGACGCGCGCGGCGCGCGTCGCGGCGATGGTTGTCACAATCCCGATCAACGCGAGAACAATTGTTGTCTCGAGCAGGGTGATTCCGCGCCGCATCTTCCTCCTGTCGGGCGACGCGCGATATTTGCGTACGTGTGAGCCGCTCGCCGGCACCATCTCGACGCACGTGGCATTCGTTTCGCGCGTCGCCCACGCTCCGGGCATCGCGGCGCCGACCGCGCGGCGGCGAGTCGAAGCGGATCCTGTTGGTCTCAACGCACTCGATGCGGTGATCGCCGCATTCGGGAGGAGATGACAGCATGCACAAGGAAGGCGAGCACACCCGAGCGCGACTCGCGTCAGTCGCCCGTGGTATTCTTCTGGTGGTCGCGCTCAGCGCGTGCGGAGGCACGGGGATCGCTCCGCAGGGGGAGGTGTCCACCGGGCAGGCGCTGATCGAACTGAGCGACGCGATCAACGCGATGCGAGATGACAACGCACTGTTGCAGGCGCAGGTGGATTCACTGCGCGTGGACATTGCGCGGCAGGACAGCGTGCTGCGGCAGGTCGCGGCGGTCGCGGGCGTCTCGATGCGAGTCCGCTGACGCGACGCGGGCGTCGAGCAGTTGCTATTATTACCGACGAAACGACAGAGGACCCATGCGCATCTCGATCGAATACTGCACTGTTTGAAACTACGAGCCCCGGGCTTCCAGTTTGGCGGCCGAGATCAGCAAACAGTATCCTAACGCGAAGGTCGAGCTCATTCCTTCGTCGCGCGGGCGGTTCGAAGTCGTGCGTGACGGCGCGGCCATTTTCGAGAAATCCAAGCTCGGCCGGCACGCCGACCCAGGCGAGGTGTTGAGAATGCTCACGACGTCCCCAGCGAAGTAGATGCGAATCGCTCTGTCCACAGGCGGCGGCGATGCGCCGGGACTCAATGCCGTCATCCGTGCCGCGGTGCTCACGGCCATCAATCGGGGCTGGGAGGTGCTCGGTATCCGCAAAGGTTACGCGGGCCTTCTTGGAGACGATGAGGTCGTACCGCTTACCAAGGATTCCGTCCGCGGCATCGGACACCTCGGCGGAACGATTTTGAGGACGACGAATCGCGGCAATCCGTTCCACTACCCGCGTCTGCAGGCGGACGGTTCGTACGTCGAGGTGGATCGCTCCGACGAGATTATCGCGAGTGCGGCGAATCTGGGGATTGACGCCATCATCTCGATCGGTGGCGACGGTTCACTGGCAATCGCGCAGCGTCTGTGTGCCAAGGGGATGAAGATCGTGGGCGTTCCCAAAACCATCGACAACGATGTCAGTGGAACGATCACGTCGTTCGGCTTCGACACCGCGGTGAATACCGCGCTGGAAGCGATTGACAAGCTGCATACGACCGCCGAGAGCCACGACCGCGTGATTGTGCTGGAGGTCATGGGACGGGGTGCCGGCTTCATCGCTCTGCACAGCGGGCTGTCCGGGAGCGCCGACGTTATTCTCATCCCGGAGATCCCGTACGAGATCGAGAAGGTCTGCGACAAGGTCCGCGCGCGCGATCGCGTGGGCCGGCACTTCTCGATCGTTGTCGCCGCGGAAGGCGCCTATCCGAAAGGCGGCGCGGAGTCCACACTCGGGAATTCTCTCCCCGGACAGGCGAAGCGCGTTGGTGGAATCGCGGACAAGCTTGCCCGCGAGATTCAGGAGCGGACCGGCAAGGAAACGCGTTCGCTGGTGCTTGGCCACCTGCAGCGTGGCGGGATGCCCACCGGCTACGACCGCTTGCTGGCGACGCGCTTCGGCGCCGCCGCCGTGCGCGCTATCGCCGAAGAGAAGTGGGGACACATGGTCGCGCTGCAGTCGCCTCACATCGTGTACCTGCCGCTTGCCGAAGCGCTTGCGGAGCCGAAGCGCGTGGACCCCACGCACGACGTCGTCATCACCGCGCGGGCGACGGGGATTTCGTTCGGGGACTAGCGGGGTGGCCGATCCAAGTGGCGAGCGCAAGGACGCGCCGTTCACAGATACGACAGCCATCGCTTTTCCGGATGCCTCCGCTTGTACTCCGCATACCAGGCGCACAGCGGGTACAGCAGCAGCGCGGTGACCACCCACCAGAAGTACACGCCCGCTAAACCGAAACCGTGATAGCCGGGCGGGTAATTGAAGACCGGCGTCTGGTACAGCCATTCGGTCGGCTCGCCGCGCAGGTGCGCGACGCCAATGGCAAGCGCGTGCGCGAGCGGGAACTGCAGCAGATAGAAAAACAGCGGCACGCGTCCGAAGACGATGAACGGGCGGGTGACCGCGTTGGGCTCGCGATCGAGCGCGCGCAGAAGTGCGATCGCCGGCCCCAGCGTCATGAGCAGGAAGAGCAGCGACGGAGGGTATTTGGTGACGTTCAGGAACGACAGCACGGTAAAGACCGCGTCCTTCTGTGCAGACCAGCGCTGCGCATCACCGTAGATGTTGGTCAGGCGGATGACGATG
Source organism: Gemmatimonadota bacterium (assembly GCA_031398865.1). Classification (GTDB taxonomy): domain Bacteria; phylum Gemmatimonadota; class Gemmatimonadetes; order Gemmatimonadales; family Gemmatimonadaceae; genus JANNOC01. Next base: position 7,302 of record JANNOC010000372.1, read on the forward strand.
AAGGCGCCCGCGAGCGACAGTCCCAATCGCAGCAGTATCCGATTGCGCCGCTCTTTCTCCAGCAGCAGGATCGCGCCGAAGGCATAACCCGCCGCCATGACGCCGATCCACGGAATCAGTGGATACAGCGTGAACCAGGTCCAGTTCGGCGCCAGCTGGATGGTGCCGGGCTGATGCAGCACCATCCACAGGGGGCGCAGCGTCCCGAACGCCGCCGGATTGATTCCATCGAGCAGGTTGTGCAACGCGATCATCGTGATGCCGAAGGCGGCGATGGCGCGCACCGGCAGGTGAATCAGCGCCGCGAGTACGATCATGGACCAGCCCAGTGCCCAGATCACCTGCGTCCACATGAATGATCGGTCGACCGTGAACGAGAGGCCCGTCTGCACGAGCGTCAACTCGAGGATGATGAGCCAGATGCCGCGCGTCACGAGAAAGCGCGAGAGCTCCGCCTTCGGCTTGCCGCGCGCTAAGGACAGGAACGCGCCTGTGCCCGAGAGAAACACGAAGACCGGGGCGCAGAAGTGCGTGATCCAGCGCGTCAGGAAGAGCGCCGGACTCGTTTGCGTCAGATCAGTGGGATCGAAGCGCGCGTCGGTGAAGTAGTCGCGTACGTGATCCAGCACCATGATCACCATGATGATGCCGCGCAGCAGGTCGACGGAGTCGAGACGACTGACGCTGCGGGTGGCGTCGCCGAGTGGAGCGGCCGTGTACGATCCGAACGGCGAGGACGGGGAGGGGGAGGGGGCGCGCGATTCAGCGGGGAGAGACGTAGCCATGTTCGCTCCGGCGATGGTGGCACTTCTCGACGCGCCAAGATAGGGCCGACAGGTGGATCGGGCCAGAATGTAAGTGTCTCGTCAGGAGGTCGCGCCGCCGGCGTGCCTCGCTCTCTGTGCGTCGAACAACAGTGCCGTCAGCTCGGCGGCGTTCTGCGTGCCGTAGTGCGCGTAGCAGTTGTTCATCAGCACGTGAGTGCGTTGCGCCTGCGGGGCGACTCCGAGAATTTTCGGCACCCACTCGCCGAGCTCGGCGGCCGTGTAGAGGTATCGGTAGCGCTCGACCGTGGGGACATTGGGCACCTCCCACATCTCCACCCGCCGGCCGTGCATGCGGATGAGCGCAAGGCGCGGCGACGTCACCGCCGCGATGGGCGGGACGCTGCTCTCCAATCCCTGAGGACCGTCCACGATAACGAGGGGAATGTCGTGCGTCGCGAAGAAGGCGAGCGTGCGCCGCGTCTTGTTTTTCTCTTCGCCGAACCAGCGATGGTTGCGCAGCTCGACGGGTGCGGCGATGTCACCCAGGCGCGACTGACCTTCCAGCAGCGTATCCACCGCGGCGCTGCAGGGGATGAACCAGCGCGGATACTGCATGAGCACCGCGCCGAGCTTTCCCGCCTCGCGCAGCGGCTCGAGCGCGTCGAGAAAGAGCCGCCACACTTCATCCATGATCGCGTGGGGCAGGTTTTTCGCGTACACCTTCCTCGAGGTGGCCAGCTCCGCCGGGAGTGCGGCGCGGAGATCCTTGGGCAGACGTGAGACTTCCGCGGGCTGTCCGGTCATGAGTGCGAAAGCCTTCAGATTGAAGACGAAGCCCGGCGGCGTGCGCTCGGCCCACAGTTCCGCGGTACGGCGGGCGGGGATCGCGTAATAGCTCGAGTCCACCTCCACGAGGGGAAAGCGCGAGGCGTAGAAGCGCAGCCGGGATTCCGGAGTCGTTGAGTCCGCGGGGTAGAAGCGGTCGCTCGCGAGGAGGGTAGGATCCGTCCACGACGCCGTTCCCACGAGGATGTCGGGAGTTGGCTGGGAGGCGGCGTCCGGCACAAGTCGCATGGGGCGAATCTACCAAGCCAGAAAGCGTGTTGTGAGGCGGCGGGGCGGCCGCGGTTTCTCGCGCCGTGTCCTCGATAGCGGACGATCGGAGCTCCGCCGTGAATCGGGCCCGTGCGCAAGCGGCTGGCGCGTCGTGCGTTAGCGTCGGCACTCAGATTCCGCAACATGGCACCGCTAGTGCACTAATGGGTGCCGATAGCAGGATGGACCGGCTGCACGACGGACCGGCTGCACATGGGGGACTGCATGAAGCATCGCTCGCACGTCATTCTCACCTTCGCGCTCGTCGTGGTGGCTGCGGTCTCCGCGCCGCTCGGAGCGCAGGGATGGGATCGCAAACCGGCTATTCCTCCGGGTCACCGTCCGCCAGCCGGGATGTGTCGCATCTGGATTGATGGTGTGCCTCCAGGACAGCAACCCGCTCCGACCGATTGCGCGACGGCGGTGCGTAATCGCCCGTCCAACGGCCGCGTCATTTTCGGCAGCGATGCGCGCGTGGACCGGCGCGGCAAGCGCGACGATGAGCGCGATGATGACACTGAGCGCGGCCGTCGTTCGCGCGGCTCCGATGACGACACCGACCGCAATCGTCGCTCGAGCAGCCCCGACACGTGCGTTGACGCGAACCGTGACGGACGCTGCGACCTCGTCTACCGCCGCGTGGATGGACAGCGTTCGCTTCCGCAAATGGTCGGCGCCGTTCTCTTCGAACGTGGCCGCACCTCCTCCGATGTGACGCGATGGCTGGGCGGGTCCGCGACCGCGGGATCATATGTGGACGCCGATCGCGACGGCGTGCCCGAACGGGCGACCTGGCGCGATGCTGCCGGCCAGATCGTGCAGATATGGACGGACACCAACCGCGACGGCCGAGCCGATCGCGTGGACGTCTACGAGAAGGGCCGCATCGTCCGATCGGTTCGCCCGTAACACGAACCTACTGACGGAACGCCGCCGGCTGAGGGATCTTCCTCACTCGGCGGCGTCTTCTTTGCACTCTTCCTCCGTCCATGCTGCGACCCGTTCAGGACCGCTACCTCCCGCCGGATCACGACGCGTTCGTGGCCGCGGAGCCCCCGACCGGGCGCGTGATCATCATCGCGCCGACCCGTGCAGCGTGCGAGACCATCGAGCTGGCCCTCGGCCTGACGATCGACACGTATCTCGAGCGCACCAACGGTGCGCGCGTGCGTGCGCTGGCCGCGTCGGGACGGGGCTTCGGCATCGTCGCGGGTACGGGCACCGGAAAGACGCTCGCGACGCGCCCGATCGCGCAGACGATTCTGCGCAGTGATGACCTCAGGGTCGGCGTCGTCAACCGCGAGCGCGAGGCGACGCCTGAGACGCCGACGTGGAACGTCATTATCGTCACCACCGGGATCGCGCGCCGCTGGTTCCAGGACAACGATATCCTGGCGACCGATACGCTGATCGTGGACGAGATCCACCAGACATCGGCGGAGCTGGAGCTGTGCCTCGCGTTAGGCAAGCGCGTCGGATGTCGCTTCATCTGGCTGTCCGCCACCGTGGATCCCACGTTCTATCGGGAATATCTGGGCAGCGCGGACGTCCTCGAGGTGTACTCCTTCGACGCCGCCAAGGCCGCGGACGTCAAGCTGGTGCGGCGCAATCCCCTGGATTTCCTGGACGACCGCTTCCTGCAGGGGGTGGTGAAGCAGAAGCGGGGTGTGGGCATGTTTCTGCCGACGCGCGCGGGCGTCGAGCAAGCGGCGGCGGCGGTGGGACTGCGTGCCCCGCGCATCAACACCGCCTACTATCACGGCGGCGAGCCCATTCGGGTTCTGCGTCCTTTTCTCGAAGGTGGCGAGCGCAAGCCCTATTTCCTCGCCATGACGGCGGCGGGACAGAGCGCGCTCAACGTGCAGGGGTTGGACACGGTCGTCATTGACGACACGCGCTTCGCGAACGTCATCGAGCGTGGCAAGAATGTGTTGACCAAGCTGCACCTCGGCGCCAACGAGATCCTGCAGATGGCCGGGCGCGTGCACGGCCGCGTGCCGGGTGGGCGCGTGTTCATCCTCTCCGACCGCGACATCGAGTTCTCCGCGCTACGGCCCACAGCCCCCGACTTTCAGCTCGCGGGCGATTCCGAGCGCGTCGCGCTCACGTGCGCCGATCTCGGGGTGCGCGCGGACGAGCTGGAGCTCCCGGTGCCGCTCGACCGGGTTGCGTACCGGCGCGCGGTCACGCTGCTCGAGGGGCGTGGCATCATCGCGGCGGGCCGGCTCTCCGCGTATGGCAAATCGGTCGAGGCGCTGCCCGTGGATCGGCCATGGGCCGAGCTGATCGTGAACGCGTCGGATGAGCTGATCCCGTATCTCGCGGTGATGAGTTCGATCGAGTCGCTGCATCGGATGACCCGTGAGGACCGCGACCTCGACGGCCTTGTCGTCCCCGGCAGTGACAATCTCACTGCGTACAACCTGTACGCCGAAGCGTACCGGCAGTGCGGGTACATGGGCGAGGTGTACGGCCTCCAGCGCCACCTCTTTGACGACAGCGTTCAGCGCTGGGCGGAACGGCGCGGCGTCCTGGTCAAGGCAATCGAGGATGCCGCGCTCGCGGCGGCGAGCGTATTCCGCGGCGTTGGCCTGCCACTCGCCACCGCGATGCCGATGGCGGGCGAGCACATTCATCGCGCCTTCAGCGAACTGCTCGCGCAGATCATGCCGTTCGATCTCGTCATCGACGAGCACACCACGGACGGCCAGGAAGCCCGCGTATCCAAGACGAGTGTGTGTGGAAGCTGGGGAGCGATTGCGGGCGAGTTGCGCTACTTCGCCGACAAGTTCGGCGTGGCGCGCGCGTCCATCGAGGGCACGCAGATTCCGATGGATCGCGTGCGGAAGTACGCCACCGCGGGCTCGCCGGAACTGATCTACGAGCCGCATCGTCGCAACGGCTCGCTCGCGCTGCGCCGGCGCGTCGAGTATTTCGGCTTCGAGCTGGAGCGGGACGTGGAGTCCGTGGAAGACTTCCCTCCCGAACTCGCGGCGCAGGCGCGCCAGGTGCTCGCGGAGGCGCTCGCGCGGTTCGAGGCGCGCCACGTCGCGGTGAAGAAGAACCGCGCCGCCATCGAGGAGCTACGCGAGATTCATCGCCGTTCGGGCGGTCGGACACCACGCCTCGGCGCCGTGGAGCTCGCCGCGCTGTATGAGGAGCAGCTTCGCGACGTCACCTCGATGGATGAATTCCGCGCCGCTTCGCTGGTGGTGGATCGCGATCACTTCGTGCCGCGCGCTGAGCGCGAGCGCTACATGGCGCTGGCGCAGTCCGTGACCGTGCGCGACCGTGACGTGGAGCTGGACTACGATGTGGAGGAGCGCGACGGCGAGACCGCTGGGGTCATCCGACTGCGTCTCCCGGAGAAGCTCGCCCGCACGTTGACCGAGGCGGAAGTGCCCATACTGGACCGTCCGGTGCGCTTCACGGTCTTGCGCGGACAGCGCGGCTCCGTGCGCGCGGACACGTTAGGCGAGTTACAGGAGCTGCTCGCGCGCCCATGGTCGACGGACGAGACGGCGAACGGCAAGCGGCGTGATCGCGAGGGTGAGGATTTCGCGTCGCGCGAGGAGCGTCGCGTGCGGTCGCTCGCGGCTGACCGCCAGGGCGGGCGGGATGGTCGCGGTAGTCGTGGCGAGCGCGGCGGCGGCCGCGGCAAACGCCGGCGCCGGTCGCGATGAACTGGCGCCTCCCACCGCTGACGTCATGACGGCCGATTTCTCGGCGGAGCAGCGATTCGCCCTGCAGGATCGCGTGGCGCGCGTCATCGCGGAGGCGCCGACACTCGATCACGCCATCGAGCGCCTGCTCGCGACGATCGGATCACAGCTCGACTGGCCCATCGGCATGTACTGGCACCGGCCGGTCGGCTCCGACCGGCTACGCGTACGCGCGGTCTGGCACGCGGAGGGGAGTACCGTCAATGCGTTGGCGGCGGCGAGCCACGCCTGGACGTTTCGCCGCGGCGAGGGATTTCCGGGGCGCGTCTGGCAGGCGCGGCGACCGCTGTGGCTGGCGAACCTTGCAGCCGATGATCTGTTTGTGCGAGGCGATGCCGCCCTCGCCGTGGGTGTGCGCGGCGCATTCGCTTTCCCGGTCGCCTCGGGGGACGAGCTATTGGGCGTCATGGAGTTCTTTCAAGCGGAAGCGAGCGAGCCGGACGCAGCGCTGGTGGCCCTGTGCGAAGGGGTCGGTGCGCAGATCGCCGCGTTTGCGGAGCGCGACCGCGGAGAGCGCGCGATCCGGGAGAGCGAGGCACTCAAGACGGGCATTCTCGAATCCGCGCTCGACAGCATCGTCACCATGGATGAGCACGGGAAGATCAGTGAGTTCAATCCCGCCGCGGTGCGCATGTTCGGGTACACACGGGACGAGGCGATCGGTCGGTCGCTAGCCGACACGATCATCCCGCCCTCCTATCGCGACGCGCATCACCGGGGCATGGCGCGATATCTCGTGACCGGTGAGCAGAGCGTGCTCGGACGGCGCATCGAGGTGTCCGCGATTCGCAAGGATGGATCCGAGTTTCCGTGCGAGCTCGCGATCACGCGCCTGCCGCTCGCCGGACCTCCGTCGTTCGCCGGGTACATTCGCGATCTCACCGAGCGCAGGCGCGCGGAAACCGCCATGCGCTTCGTAGCGGAGACCAGCGTCGCCCTGGCCTCGTCGCTGGACTATCGCGCCACGCTCGTCGACATCGCGCGGCTGGCCGTGCCCGCGATCTGCGACTGGTGTGTCGTCGAGTTGCTGGAGGGCGACCAGGGGCTCCGGCCGGTAGCCGCCGTCCACCGCGATGCGGCGAGCGTCGCGCGCATTCTTCAGGTGCACGCCGATTGCGAGGGAGCGGTCGCGTCGTACTGTCCGCGGCGCGTTGCCCGAACCGGCATTACCGAGTGGGTCCCGGACGTGGCGTCGAGCGCGCCGGCAGCGCACGACCTCGAGTCCAATGACGCGCTGCGCGAGCTGCAGTTGCGCGCGTACGTCATCGCGCCGTTGACGCTGCGCGGCGCGAGCTTCGGAACGATTACCTTCGCGAACAGCGCGTCGAGCCGTGCGCTCACCGACGCCGACCGTATCCTCGCCGAGGACATCGGGAGGCGCGCCTCGGTCGCGATCGAGAACGCGCGGCTCTTCGAGGAATCGGAGCGCGCACGCGACTCGGGGGAAGTGGCCAACCGCGCCCGAACGGAATTTCTGGCGATGATCAGCCATGAGCTCCGCACGCCGCTCAATGCCATCGGCGGTTACTCGCAGCTGCTCGAAATGGGATTGCATGGGGACATCACCGATGCGCAGCGCGATGCGCTTTCGCGAATCAGCCGCAACCAGGAGCACCTGCTCGGCCTGATCAACAACATCCTGAACTTTGCGAAGGTCGAGGCGGGTCGCGTGCAGTTCGACCTGGTGCCGACGCGCGTGAGCGAGGTCGTTGCGGGACTCGAGGCTCTGATTCATCCGCAGGTGCTGGCGAAGCAGCTGACGTTCGAGGTCCAGGACGGACACCCTGCCGCGTGCGTCGTAGCGGACGCCGAGAAGATGCGGCAGGTACTGGTCAACCTGCTCTCGAACGCCGTGAAATTCACGGACACGGGTGGCCGCGTGACGCTGCAGTGGGCCGTTGCCGCGACGACCGTTGCGATCTGCGTGAGTGACACTGGCGTCGGAATCCCGGCGGCCCGGGTGCGCGACATCTTCGAGCCGTTCGTGCAGGTAAATGCCGCGCTGACGCGGGAGAGCGAGGGGGTGGGACTCGGGCTCGCGATCAGCCGGGAGATTGCGCGAGCGATGAGCGGGGAGCTGTCGGTGGAGAGCGAACCCGGCAAGGGGTCCGCCTTCACCTTTACGCTTCCGCGCGCGGCCGACGCCGCGAGCGTCCCGCGCGCGTCGCCCTCCTAGCCCTGCGGCGTTTCGGCGGGGAGTTGTTTGTCGTACCGCTCTTCGCGATAGGGCCGGAAACCGCGCGCGAGGTAGTTGGGCAGGGCGGCGGACGAGTCCAGCGTGCACGTGTGCAGCCACACGCGCGTCCCGCCCATGCGCCACGCCTCTTCCACGGCGAACGTCAGCAGATGCGCGCCCAGTCCACGGCCCACGAATGCCGGCAGCAGTCCGAAGTAGGCGATCTCGACGCTGCCGTCCTCGTGCGCCACCAGCTCGACGTACCCCGCGGGTACGTCGTGCACGCGCAGCACCCAGACCGCCACGTTCGCCCGACCCAGATACTCGGCGAGCGCCGCGTCAGGCCACACATCGCGATCGGTCCAGTGAAACGCGCGGCCCACGCCCTGATACAGCATGCGATACTCCGCCGGGGAGTTCGCCAGCAAGACGATGCGCGCCCCGTCCGGCGGGGGCGCCGCCCGAAGACGCAGCTCGCCGCGGGAGCGCAGCTCGAGGAATGTGCGCACCACGGAGACGGTGTGGGTCATCGACGCAGGTTCGCTGGCTCGCACGGTCGGCGTGGTGCTTACGCCGGGACGAGCACCTTCCGCCGGTGGCGCGCCGCCTTGGCGCGGTTTCCGCATCCCGCCATGTCGCACCACCGGCGCCGTCCGTTGCGGGTCCCGTCGTGGAAGACGCGCGTACAGCGCGGATCGGCGCAACGCCTGACGCGCGCCAGCTCCTTCAGAATGAGCGCGTCCGCCGCCGACTCGACGACAGGAATCATGAGCCCGGCGAATGCGTCGCCCACCGGCACGAAGCTGCGCGCGAAGCCACCGTCGGCGCGCGGCTCGACGCGGCGAACACCCGCGCTGCGGCCAAGCACGCGATTCAACTCCGCGAGCGACTCCAGCCGAACGCGCTCGCTCGCCGCGCCACGTTCCGCGAGCACGCGCAGCGCCGCCCGCACGCGCCGCGCGTCCACGAGAGCCGCGGCCGCGCCCGCGGGCTGCTGGTAGGCGCGACGGCGGATCGCAACGGCGCGCTCGGCATCCACCACGCCCGCGGAACCCAGCCAGCGAAGAAACGCATCGAAGTCGGCCAGCAGATCGCGGCGCACATCGCGGCGGGTCTCATCGGTGTTGATGAAATCCAGCCACAGCCGCTCGCCCACGAAGACGAATGGCGACTCGGTGAGAAGAGGATGTGCGGAGCGCGCGACACGCTGCAGGATGGTCATGGCTCGCTAGCATACCCCGGCGCGCGGGGGCGTGCAAGCGCGATCAGCCGACGCCGGCGCTCGGCAGGCCGACGGAGCGACTGACGCGTTTCGCGAGCCGCTGCAGACCGTCGTACGCGGCGTACTTGTAGGCGTCCCCGAGCGTCGGATAATTGAAGACGGCCTGGATGAAGAAGTCGATCGTGCCGTTGTACATCATGCACGCCATGCCGATGTGAATCAGCTCTGACGCGCCCTCGCCGATCACGGAGACGCCGAGGAGCCGCTGATCCTCCGGGCGGAAAATCAACTTCACAAAACCTTCCAGATCGCCGAGGATGAGACCGCGCGGGTTGAGCCGGAAGCTCGCCTTGCCGATCTCGTAGCGAATGTCCTTGCCGCGGACGCTCTCTTCCGTTTCGCCCACCATCGCGCATTCCGGAATGGTCCACACCGCGTAGGGAAGCACCGGCGACACACGGTCCTTGTACCGGAAGTCAAACGCGTGGCAGATCCCGACGCGCGCCTGCTCCATCGACGTGGACGCGAGCGCGGGATAGCCGATCACATCTCCCGCGGCGTAGATGTGGGGAATGGCCGTGCGGAAGTGTTCATTGACATGGATGTAGCCGCGGGCGTTCGTGGTGATCCCGGCCGCCGCGAGCGAGAGATCCGCGGTGTTGCCCACGCGTCCGACGCAGTACAGGACGCAGTCCGCGCCGAGCTCCGTGTCGTCCGTCAGCGTCACGTGCGCGAAGCCGTCCTCCACGCGCAGGGCAGCGACCTCCGAGTCGTTATGCACGGCGATGCCGAGGCGGCCCGTCATCTGTGACCGCAGCGTCTCGCTCACCTCGCCGTCGAGTTGCATCAGCAGCCGTTCCTTCACGTTGATCAGGGTGACGCGAACCCCGAGCGCCGCGAACATGCAGGCGAACTCGCAGCCGATGACGCCGCCGCCCACCACGACCATCCGGCGCGGGATCTTCTCGAGGCGCAGCACTGAATTGCTGTCCACGATCACCTGGTCGTCGAACGGCACGTCACTCGGACGTTGCGGGACACAGCCGGTCGCGATGAGAAAGACTTCGGCACTCAACCGCCGCGGCTCCTGGCCGAAACGCAGAATCTCCACGGTGTGCGCGTCCACGAAGCGCGCCGAACCCTGCATCACCGTGACATTGTGTTTCCTGAGATTCTCGTCGATGAGCTGCCACTCCGTCTCGACGACGGCGCGCTCGCGATGCATGAAATCCGCGATGGTGATGTCGCGCTTCACCGTGTAGTCCACGCCGTACAGCCCGCGCTGCCGCAGCCCGGAGAAGTACAGCGCGGTTTCCCGCAGCGTCTTGGACGGGATGGTGCCGGTATTGACCGCCGCGCCGCCCGGCTTCGGGGCGCGCTCGATGATGCACACCCGCTTGCCAAAATACGCGGCCTGCGCCGCGCCCTTTTCTCCCGCGGGGCCGGCGCCAATGATCACCAGATCGAAATGGTCGGGCAGATGCTTCTGAATCATGCGGGCGGACTGGTCGAAGTGCTGTCGGAGGTGCCATCGGGCATCGTCAGCGCGTCCTCGCGATAGACGATCCACCCCGTGACGTCATCCGCCACGAGCTCGACCTCCGTGCCGATTGGGATGGTGAGGTTCGGCACCTCGTGCCCCGCCGGAAAATCCATGAGGATCGGCACGCCGAGGTCGGAGACGAGGTCCACGATAAAGTCCTCGAATTCGTCCTCTTCGGACCGATCCAGCGAGAGCTGGCCGAAGATCACTCCGCGAACATGACGAAGCAGACCTGCCGCGCGTAAATGCACCAGACGCTCGTCCGCGAAGGACATGGGATCCCGCGTCTCCTCGAGAAAGAGAATCGCGTCCTTCGTATCGATCTCGTACGGCGTGCCGATGGTCTGCTGCACGAGCGACAGATTGCCCCCGGTGAGCCGCCCGATGGCGCGCCCCGGGCGCACGACCCGCGCGATGTCGCGTCCGATCCTGGTGGTGGGTCGCGGCACGGTCAGCGCCGTGAGCAGCGACGACATCGTCGGGTCGCGTGTGCTCGGGATGAGGTCGTCCACAGTCGGCCCGTGGAAGACGCGCAACCCCGAGCGCCGCATGAGCCACAGGTGCAGCGCCGTGACGTCGGAATAGCCGACGAACGCCTTGGGATTGCGGCGAAACACTTCGGGCTCGAGGTGGGGAAGCATGCGCATCGCACCATAGCCGCCGGTCCCGCTGATCACGGCCTTCACGCGCGGATCGAGCCACATTCCCATGAAGTTCTCCGCGCGGCGCTCGTCTTCGTGGCGCTGAAAGCGGCGCAACTGCGCGATCTCGGAATCCAGGATGACGCCGTAGCCGGCGCGTTCCAGTGCCCGGACGCCACGCGCGAGCCAACCCGGCCGCGGTGCATACGATGGTGCCACGACGCCGATGGTGTCCCCCTTCGTCAGCGCCGCCGGCCGCAGCAGGGGAGGAGGCGTGTGCGCGCTGTCCTCGGCGGTCACCGGGGCGCAGCCGGCGCGGCGGCGGCGGAGGCCACTGGCGGCGTGGCAAGGTACGCATTCACGTCCGCGCGCGCCTGCACGACCGCGGCGATCTCGTCACCCACCCGGCGCGCCGCATCCAGCACGGCGGTGATCGCGTCCGCGCTGGGCGGGCCGGCCTGCAAGCGAAGCAGATCCAGCCGGATGCTCTCGAGGGCCGCGACCGTGACACTGAGCTGCCGCCCTGTGACAGCGCGCGCGGCGCGCAACTCGGCGGCCACGTCGCGTCGCTGCGCTGCGAGGGTTGAGCCATCGGCCGCGCTCCCGTACGCCGCGAGTGCCGCGGACGGACGCGGCGCGCGATCGCCATCGATCGCGGCCGCCGACGCGTCGAGCGCGGCTATGCGTTTGCGCGTCTCCTGCGCTTCGGCCTCGAGCCGTCGCACGATCGCGGGGAGCTCGGCCAGCTCGCGCTGCGCGGACCGTGAGAGCGACTCGAACAGGCGGTCGGTGGCCAGGCCGAGCGCGACTTCCGTCGGCCGGAAAGCGTGTGACGCGACCGCGCGAGTGCCGAGGCGGAAGCCCGCGGTCTCCACGAACCACCGCCCGAACCGACCGTTCCAGAAACGCGCCTGCAAGTCAGTGATGCGGTCGGTCACGCCCAGCTGCCTGCCGGGATACACCAATCCGATCGCGCCGCCCGCGAAGGAGATCAGCGCGCCCACCTGCAGCCAGTAGACGGGTTTGAGCGGGGGCAAGGTCTCCGGCGCGAAGCGCATCGTGAGGGCCAGTGCCGCGACGCCCAGCAGCGCGGCGTAGGTGAGCCAGCGCAAAGCGCGCGCGAGCAGCGGCGGCTCGCGGCCGAACTCGTACGCGCGTTCCTCGCGCTCGCGTTCGACGAAGCTCTTGAGGCCCACGCGCAAATCGTCCACGGTGTATCCGCCGGCCAGTACCCGGCGCGTCTGGTGCAGCCGCAGCACAAGGTGCAGCAGCGCCGGAGCGAAAACGATCACGGGGGTCCAGAACGACGGATTGAACAGCGCCGGAAGGATGGCGAACAGCGTCCAGAAGAAGTACACCGGTTTGAGATCGTCGGCGCGCGTCAGCCATACGCGCAGCGCTGGCGGAATTTCCGCCGGGCGCTCACTCGCGACGGAAATGGCGTCGGCCAGTGCTTCGCCCGTCGCATACCGGTCCGCCGGCTGCTTCGCGAGGCAACGGTCGATGAGCGCGGTCATCGAGCGTGGGGCGGAGGTGGCGATGGAGGACGCGGGCGGCGGCTCCCGCGTCAGGTGCATCGCGAGGATCGCGGGCACCGTGGGGGCGTCGAACGGCAGCCGCCCCGTCAGCGCCAGAAACGCAACGACGCCTAACGAGTACAGGTCGCTGCGGCCGTCCAGCGGCTCGCCCGCCGCCTGTTCCGGGCTCATGTACTGCGCGGTGCCCATCACCTGACCCGCCTCGGTCAGCGTCGCGCCGGTGGTTACGTGGGCAATGCCGAAGTCCGTCACGAGCGCGCGGCCGCTCCCGGTCTCGATCAGGATATTGTCCGGCTTGACGTCGCGATGCACGATGCCGCGCGCGTGCGCGTACGCCAGCGCCCACGCCACTTCGCGCATGACACGCGCGAGCTCCCCGGCAGGCAGTGGGCCGCGCGAACGAATGCGCTGGCCGAGCGTCTCGCCCTCCACGAATGCCATGACAAGGAAGACGAAGGAGCCGACTTCGTCCACGCCGAAAATCGGCACGATGTTCGGATGCGACAGCTGCGCGGAGGTGCGCGCCTCGCGCATGAAGCGATCGCGCAGCTCCGGCCGGGCGGCCATCACCGGCGGAAGCACCTTGATGGCCACCGGACGATCGAGCAGCACCTCCCGCGCGAGGTAGACGACTCCCATTCCTCCGCGGCCAAGCTCCCGCTCGATCGAATACTGCCCGGCGAGGTCGGCCTGCAGGGCCAGGAAATCGCGATCGCTGCTGATCATCGTGCACACTACGGTACATCCGCCGCGGTGGTGACGCCATTGCCGCCGCGTGCGTTGGCTCCCCGCAGTCCCCGCGCTAGCTTTCCTGCATGACATCCCCGCGTCCCGGGTCTCCCGCCACCTACTTTCGGAAGGGCTTCGGCCTCAAATCCGAAGTGCAGGAGACGCTCGACTCGGATTACACCGGCCAGCTCGTGGACCGGTTGCGCGAACGTGAGTACACGCTCAGTGCCGGCGGCGTCACGCTGCGGCTCGCCCGCGAGTTCGGCTTCTGCTACGGTGTGGAGCGTGCCGTGGAATACGCGTACCAGACGCGGCGCAAGTTTCCCGAGCGGCGCGTTTGCCTCGTTGGCGAGATCATTCACAACCCGCACGTGAACGCCAAGCTGCGCGCGATGGGCATCGAGATTCTGGAGCCTGTAGCCGGACGCTTCGATTTCAGCGCCATTGGCGCGGACGACGTGGTCATCCTGCCGGCCTTTGGCGTCACGATCGCGGACTTCGAGATGCTCCGGAGCACCGGGTGCGTCATGGTGGACACGACCTGCGGCTCGGTGCTCAACGTGTGGAAGCGCGTCGAGTCGTACGCGCGTGACGGCCTCACGTCGCTGATTCACGGGAAGTACTACCACGAGGAGACGCGCGCGACCGCGTCGCAGGTGGAGAAGTATCCGGGCGGGCGGTACCTGGTCGTGCGCAACATGGACGACGCACGCGCTGTCGGCGAGTACATCGAGGGGCGCGGCGACCGGGACGCGTTCCTCGCACGCTTCGCGCACGCCGCCTCGCCCACCTTCGACCCCGACCGCGACCTCGCGCGCATCGGCGTCGCCAATCAGACGACGATGCTCGCGCGCGAATCGCTCGCCATCGGCGAGGAAGTCGGCCTCGCCATGGCGCGCGCGCATGGAGAGGCATACCGCGCCATCGCGTTCCGTACCTTCGACACGATCTGTAGCGCGACACAGGACCGCCAGGACGCCGTCGCGGAGCTGCTGCGCGAGCCACTCGACGTCATGCTCGTTGTGGGAGGCTACAACTCCAGCAATACGATCTCGCTCGCGGCGATCTGCGCGGAGCACGTGCCGACGTATCACCTCGAGGACGCCGACAGCATCGACGTCGGCAGAGGCACGGTGCGCTACCGCCGCATCGGCGCGCACACGGAGGAGGCCGAACAAGCCGATTGGCTACCGCCGGGCGAGGTCCGCGTCGGGCTCACCGCCGGGGCGAGCACGCCCAACAACAAGATCGGTGAAGCCGTTGCTCGAGTTTTCGCGACGCGCGGCATCGATCCGATCGCCGCCGAGTGACGGGCCACGCGGCGCGAACGACTTCGAGGGGCGCGCCGGTGAGCGGATCGGCGTGAGCGCGCCCACCACCGCAGCGCGCCCGGCCTACGGCACAGTCGAGCTGCATGGCGGCGACGCGCGCGTCGTCATGATGCCCGCGCTCGGCGGCCGGATCACGGAACTCGACGCGGGCGGACGGCAGTGGCTGCTCGCGCCCCCGGTCGCGCACGGCGGGCCGCTCCCCAGCGACGGGGGGGCGTACGAGGACCGATTCGTGGGCGGGTACGACGAGTGCTTTCCGACGCGCGCGGCGTGCACGCTTCCGCACAGCGGCGCACCGCATGTCGGATTGGCCCTCCCCGACCACGGCGAGCTCTGGTCGCGCCCATGCGACATCGAGATTACGACGGACGCGGACGGCCAGCGCGCGGTCTGCCGGTGGGTCGGCCGACGATTGCCGTACCGGTTCGAGCGCAGCGTCGTCTTGCAGCCCGACGGCGAAATCGTGATGCGATACGCCGTCTCTAATGGCGGGGCCGTGCGATTGCCGTTTGTATGGAGCGCCGACGTCGTGGTGCCGCTCGGCGCCACCACCAGAATCGTGCTCCCCGACGGCGTGGTGACGCGAGTGGTGCGCGCGACGGGCGCCGAGCTTGGCGGAGCGGGATCGGAACATCGCTGGCCTCGCTTCGCGCTGCCGAAGCGAATTGTGGATCTCTCCCGCCCAGCGTCCGTGGGCAAACGCTTTTCCGCGCGTGTGACGATGGATCTCCCGTCCGGCGGGATGAGCCTGCACGACGGAGGTGCACGGCTGGACCTCGCCATCGAGAGCGCGTTTCCGGCAATGCTCGCCGTCGAGATCGTTCGCGCGCCGGGGTCGTTCCTCGGCCGCGCGGCAATGTCGCGATTGATCCTGTCCCCAGGCTTTGGCGCTCCCGACTCACTCGCCGAGGCGCTCGGCGCATGGCACGGTGCGCAATGGCTGGAGGCCGGCGCGACTCGGGCATGGACGCTCCGGTGGCGCGGCACTCGCGAGGGTGCGGCGAGCGGGACGTAGTCGGTCAGCTCACCCGCGCGTCGGCGGGTGGCGGGCGCCGCGCACCGACGTTCCACCATCGACGCAGCCCCAGCATGGCGAACGGGAGGACGATGGGGAACGCAAGAAAGAGAATGCGTCCCAGGTTCAGCCCGAAATACAGAATGGTCAGCGCAAGCATGGGAACAAAAAGCGCCCACCGCCGCAGTGCTGGCGTCCCGTCGCCGCGCGCGTACGCGTGTACCGCGGGGACCCACAGAAGGCCGAACGATGAGAAGAGATCGATGAGACGGTTTGGACGCGTGAACACCGAGGCGACGAAGCGCAGCGCGCGCTCCAGGCCGTGTGCGCCCGAAGCGGCCGCGGGAAGATAGTCGCCCGGAGCGGGAAACCAGACGAAACGCGCTCCGAGATACAGCAGGATGCCTGGTGCCGCCGCCAACAGGAAAATGGCCCGGGTGCGCCATGATTCCACCGCGAGCAGGGCAAGCGGCAGCACGAGAACGATGGATTCTTTTGCGAGCATTCCCACGGCGACGGCAACGCCGAAGAGCCACACGTTCGCGACGCGAAGTGCGAGCACCGCCAGGACAAAGAAAAACCAGCTCGCGGGATCCACCGACGGAACGCCGCCCGCCTGCAGCACGGGCATCGAGGTGAAGAAGAGCAACGTCCCGAGCAGCGATTCCACCGGCGTGAACGCCAAGGTCGCCAGCAGGAGATACAGGACGCCGGCGGTCAGTGTCAGGAAGAGCACGTTGACGAACCGGAGTTTTACCGAGGCGATCCACGCATCCGTTGGCGCAGGGCGCGACGAGATGGCGCGCAGCGGTGCATCGGGAATGAGACGCGCCATTGCCGGCACGAGTACGCGATAGTGCCAATGGCCGCCCGGACTCGCGCCCTGCACCATCCCGACGTATCGCTGCGGATCGCGATACGCGCTGGTGCGTTGCTGCACCGTCTCCGGCTCGAAGAGCTGTGCATGGGACAACGCGATCGCGTAGCTCGCCATGGTCCAGACGACGATCAGAGCAGCGAGACGCGGGAGAGGAATGCGCGGGAGCGACTGTGCCGGCGCACGGCCGGTCACAGCCGCATCTTCTGCACGAGCGCCTCGAAGCGCGGATCTCCGCGCACCGGGTCGAACATCGGATTGACCTTGAGATAGGCCAACCAGCCGCGGCGCTCTTCGAACGCGCGCTCGGCCCAGTGCAACGCATCGTCCAGCCGGCCGAGCCCAAAATGAATGGTGCTCAACGCGACCGGTGAGATGTAATCGGACCGTGCTGCCGTTTCGAGCTCGTGGAGCAGCGCTTCCGCCGCGTCGCGCTGCCCGGCGCGGGCCAATGCGTAGCCAAGGGTGGCGGTGGTATATGAGCTCGCGCCGTGCATCCCCACCGCCTCGCGCAGGACGCGCTCGGCTTCGTCGAGATCGCCAGCCTGCGTGAGCGCGAGACCGAGGACGCGGTAGTTCTCCTCCGCTGTGGGATTCATCGCGATCGCCCGCATCAGATGGTACCGCGTCTGCTCGTACCGCCGGGCATAGTAGTACTGCCAGCCCAGACTGCGGCGCACGGAGACCGACGCCGGATCGAGCTCCTGCGCGGTGTGCGCCTCGACCAGCGATTCCTCCATTCGTCCCTGCGATGCGAGCAGAAACGCGTACCATTGGTGCGCGGTCGCATAGCGAGGGTCGAGCTCGATCGCGCGGCGGAACTCACGCCAGGCGCCATCCCAGTCCCAGCCGTGGATGAAGAGACTCCACGCCAGCGACGCGTGTGCTTCGGCCAGCGTCTCGTCCAGTTGCAGCGCCTTGCGGGCGTAATATTCGGCGCGGCGGAACCCCTCGGCGACCGGGACGCTGCGATAGTCGATCTGCAGAGCATAGGCGTCCGCGAGCCCGGTATACGCGGGCGGGTAACCCGGGTCTTCCTCGATGGCCTGCTCGAAGTACTGGATCGCTTCGCTGACGCCCTCCTGCGTGCGCTTGTTCCAGGCGTAGCGTCCTTTGAGATACAGGCCGTAGGCCTTGACGTTCTCGGTGTATCGCTTCGGGACCGGGAGCGCGTTCAGGTCGGCGAACGACGTCGTCAGCAGCGTGTTCACGATCGTGCGCGCGATCTCATCCTGAATGGCGAACACGTCGTCGAGCTTCCGGTCGTAGCGTTGTGACCAGAGCAGGCCCCCGTCGCCGGTGGACGTGAGCTGCGCTGTGATGCGCAGGCGATCGCCGGACTTTCGCACCGTCCCTTCGAGAACGACGGACGCGCCAAGCAGCGCGCCGATGGCACGGACGTCCTGCGATTTCCCCTTGAGCGCGAACACCGACGTGCGTGAGGCGATGCGCAATCCGTCCACCTTGGTGAGGGCATCGATCAGCTCGTCGGTAATGCCGTCACTCAGGTATTCATTGTCCGCGTCGGAGCTCGCGTTGATGAAGGGGAGTACCGCGATCGTGCGGGTCGCGGGGAGGTAGGCTCGTCCGTTTTCTCGCTCGACGGAGCGCAGTGCGGCGATGAAGTCGGGCACCGTCGCGAACCGCTGGGCCGGATCCTTAGCGAGTGCCTTGGTCAGCGCCCGTTCCACGCTGGGCGGCACGTCGGGCCGATGCGCGCGCACGAGCTGGGGTGTTTCGGTGACGTGCTTCGCCATCGTCGCGCGCGCACTGCCGCCGTCGAAGGGAGGCTGTCCGGCGAGCATCTCGTACACCACGCACGCGAGGCTGTAGATATCGCTTGGCGTGCCGAGATTCGCCTCGCCGCTCGCCTGCTCGGGACTCATGTATTCCGGCGTGCCGATCGCGATGCCTGTCTCGGTCACCGGAGGGCTGTTCTCACCACAGCACGCGCGCGCAACGCCGAAATCCGCGAGCACGGCGTGCCCATCAGCGAAGAGCACGTTCTCGGGCTTCACGTCACGGTGCACGAAGCCGTTGCGGTGCGCGTAGTCCAACCCGGCGCCGACCTCATGGGCAATGCGCAGGGCGTCCGCGAGTCCGAGCTGTGCTTCACTGTCCAGCCGGTCGCGCAGGGAGCCGCCGGGCACGAACGGCGAGACGTAATACAGCAGGCCGCCACTCTCGCCCGAATCGATCAAGGGGACGATGTGCGGATGGGACAGTCGCGCCGCAATGCCGATCTCGCGCAGAAAGCGCTCCGCTCCCAGCGATGCCGCCAGCTCCGGTCTGAGCACCTTGATGGCGACCTTGCGGCCGTGCTTGTGCTCGTCGGCGAGGTACACCGTCGCAAAGCCACCGCGCCCAAGCTCCCGCTCGATCGTGTATCGATCCGCGAGCAGCGCGGTGAGCGGAGTCGAGACCGTTTCCATGCCGCGAATATGGCGCGACGTCGCGCGGAGCGTGAGGCGATGATCGGTGTCCCGCGGCACCACGCGGCATAGCTCCGCGCGCCGCAAGCGGATGCGCGTGTGACGCGCGTCACCACATCGTTTCCACCGGCTCCCGGCGGGTGACTCCGCCCGCGCGCGAGTCGTCGTTTGTGGATGACTCCACTGCCCATTCGACGGCCCCGTGCCCGCCGCGCCTTCAAGGCCGCGGCGGCGTTCATTTCCATCGGCGCGGCGCTCACGTCCATTGTGAATTTCGCCCGCAGCTCCGAGACCGCGGGGTCGCTCGTACGCGATGGCGCTGTCGCGTGGATCAAGGTCACGCCGCGGCTCGATACGGCGGTCGCCATCGGCGATACGATGCGATTCGCCGCCACTGTGGCGGATCAGAACGGCGCGCTGATTCCTGGTGCCCTGCTCACATGGAGCACGGACGATCCGGCGGTCGCATCGGTGGACCGGCATGGCGAAGTGGTGGCGCGCGGCGCGGGCGTCACCGGGGTGAGTGCCGCGGTGGGTGGCCACGTCGCGCGCTCGCGCGTCGTCGTACGCCAGGCGGTCGCGCATGTGGAGCGCGTGTCGGACGAGGTCGTTCGCGTGGGGGAAGGGGAACGCCAGCGACTGGAAGTGCGCGCGACCGATGCGCGTGGCTACGTGATCGCCGGCCGGCCAATGGACGCACGCGCGTCCGATAGCTCCGTTGCCACGGTGGATTCGCTGGGCATCGTCAGTGGCCAGGCGGCGGGCCGCGCCGCGGTGACGCTGGCCATCGACGGCCTGATGGTCGAGTGGCCGGTCGAGGTGGTCGCCCGCCCGGCCGTGGTGTCGAGGGTGGGAGACACCGAATTGCGCGCGCCCGCCGGTCGTCCGCTTCCGCGTCCCGTCGTCATTCGCGTGACGTCGCGACGGGGCCGCCCCGCCGCCGGCGTGCTGGTTCGCTTCCTCGCGGAAGAGGGGCACGGCCAGGTGGACCGCGACACCGCTCGCACCGACGGCGCAGGCACCGCCGCGGCGCACTGGATTCTTGGCGTGGCACCCGGCCGGCAGCATCTCACCGTGACAGTCGAGAATCTGGATAGTGCCCTGGTGCTGGTCGCGGACGCCGAGCCTAACGCTGGGAACGTCCGATACGTGTCGCTAGGGAGTGACCGAAGCGGTCGCGCGGGACAGCCATTGCCGCAGCCGGTGACGGTGCGTCTCACGGACTCCCTTGGGCGCGCCCTCGCGGACGTTCCCGTCTCCTGGAGCGCAGAGGCCGGGACCGTGTCGCCGCTCGCCGCTCGCACCGATACGCTCGGTGAGATTCGCGCGCGCTGGACACTCGGGAGCAGAAGCGGACGGCAGCGTCTTCGCGTGCAGGCCGGCCGCGCCAGTGCGATCGCGCCGTTCCATGTCTCGGCAGACGCCGCCGCCGGCGCGCCGGCGTCAGCGGCCATCGTGAGCGGGATGTCGCAGACCGGCCGTGTCGGCGCGCCGCTCCCCGCTCGCATCCGCGTTCGGGTGCGCGACGCCGAAGGAAATCCGGTGGCGGGAGCGCGCATCAGGACGAAGGCGGCGTCGGCAGCCGGGCGCGTGTCCGACACCTTGCTCGTCACCGATTCTACTGGTGGGACAAGCCTCGGCTGGACGTTGGGGAGCGCGGCGGGACAGCAGCAGCTGGTGCTACGCCCCGAGGGCATCGCGAAAGGACTCGTCGTGACGGCCACCGGTCGGCCGCTGGCCGCTGCGAACATCGAGGTGACGCAACCGTCGGTGGCGGCGACCGCGGGGCGCGCGCTGTCCGAGCCCGTTCGCGTGCGCGTGACGGATGCGTACGGCAACGCCGTTTCTGACGCGCCGGTGCTGTTCGCGCCGCGCAGCGGCACCGCGACGCCTCGGCAGGTGATGACCGATGCCAAGGGACGCGCCGCGGCGCGCTGGACGATGGGGCGAGAGGTGCGCGCACAAACGCTCGTGCTGACCGTGCCACGCACGAATGCGCGCGCTGAAGTGACGGTGGATGTGCGAGCGGCTCCGGCGCGTGTGGCCGCACCGCCCGCGCGCGCGAAGCCCAAGCCCGCGAAACCCAAGTCCGCGAAGTCCAGCCAGGCGAAGCGAAAGACGGGCTGACGTTCTGCTTCGGCCGACATCGTTTCTCCCGTGAGCCTGACACTCTGGATCGACGCCGACGCTGCGCCGCGGGATGTGAAGGACATCTGCATCCGCGCGTCGGAGCGTCTTGCGCTTGCGACCGTGCTCGTCGCCAACCAGCGCATTCAACTCCCGCCCGGGTACCCGCACCTGACGGCCGTACGCGTCGAGGGCGGGCCGGATGTTGCCGACCGATACATCGCGGAGCATGCCGTGGCAGGTGATGTGGCCGTCACCGCGGACATCCCGCTGGCCGCGCTCCTGGTGCCCAATGGAGTGGTGGTCCTCGACCCTCGGGGCGAAGAGTACACGACAGAGAGCATCGGGGAGCGCCTCTCGGTGCGAAATTTCATGGACGGGCTTCGGGGTTCGGGTGTTGAGACGGGGGGAAACGCTCCGTACGGATCGCGCGAAAAGCAGGCATTCGCGAACGCGCTCGACCGCGCGCTGACTCGCGCGGGACGCCAGCGCTGACGTCGGTCGGCCTAACGGGCTGCGTTCGAGCGTGCCCTTTGCCGCTCAGGAATCCTCCGTATCCCCTCAATGGAAGTCGCGACTGCGCGCGTGCTCGGCGCCGACACGCGCGTCCAGCGCCAGAAAGCGTTCCCCGCGCAGGTTCACGACGTTGCTCTCCACCTGCAGCGTCCCGCGCACGAGGAGGAGGGGTGTCGTCGAGATCAGCAGCGCCTGCCGCTCGAAGCGTTGTGGGGTGATGACGACGTTCACCATGCCGGTCTCGTCCTCGAGCGTGAGAAAGACGAAGCCCTTCGCGGTGCCGGGTCGCTGGCGGCAGATGACGAGCCCGGCGACCGCCACGTGCTCGCGGTCACGCCGGCGGTGCACCTCGCGTGCTGAGAGAATATCGTTAGGCGTCAGCAGGGGACGGAGGTGGCGCATCGGGTGCCCCGTGAGGGAGACGCCCGTGAGGCGGTAGTCCGCTTCGGTGATCTCGAAGGGAGCCATGGCCGGGAGCGGGGCGGGGCGTTGGATGCGCGCGGATGGCGCGAGCGGTCCGGCGTCGCCCCGGAGAGCCTCGAGCACTCCCCACAGGGCCGCGCGGCGGCGCCGCTCCGGTGGCTCGTCCGGGAACATGGCGTCGAAGGCACCCGCTTCCGCGAGGAAGCGCAGCGATCGGCGATCGAGGCCGGTGCGATGCACGACGTCGGGGAGGGAGGCAAAGGGTCCGTCGCGGAGTGCGGACTCGAGCTTGTCGCGCGCCTTGGCGCCGAGGCCGCGGACGGAGCGGAGGCCGAGTCGGACGGCGGGGGCCCCCCGCGCCCCGCCGTCTCGTTCCAGCGTCGCATCCCACAACGAACGCGTGAGGTCTACCGGCCTGACGACGACGCCGTGCCGCCGCGCGTCCTCGACGAGCGTTCCCGGCGCATAGAATCCCATCGGTTGCGCGTTCAGGATCGCCGCCGTGAACTCCGGCGCGTAGTAGTGCTTGAGGTACGCCGACGCATACACCAGCAGCGCGAAGCTCGCCGCGTGCGATTCGGGGAACCCATAGTCCGCGAACGCATTGATCTGCTGGAAGATTCGCCGCGCCGTCTCTTCGGCGATCCCGTTCCGCCGCATCCCCTGCACCAGCTTCTCGCAGATCTCCGCCATCCGCTCGCGCGACCGCTTGTGCCCCATCGCGCGGCGCAGGTTGTCCGCCTCTCCCGGCGTGAAGCCCGCGCACGCAATCGCGACCTGCATGCCCTGCTCCTGAAAGAGCGGAACGCCTAACGTGCGCTTGAGAATCGGCTCCAGCGCGGGGTGCGGATACGTCACCGGCTCTTCCCCCGCCCGGCGCCGGAGATACGGATGTACCATGTCGCCCTGGATCGGCCCGGGGCGGATGAGCGCGACCTCGACCACCAGGTCGTAGAAGCAGCGAGGCTTGAGCCGCGGCAGTGTGTTCATCTGCGCGCGGCTCTCGACCTGGAAGACACCGATTGTGTCCGCGCGGCAGAGATCGTCGTACACGGCCTGATCCGTCATCTCCAGCTGTGCGAGGTCGATCGTGACGCCACGGGTATGTCGGATGTAGACCAGACAGTCCTGCAACAGCGTGAGGATGCCGAGTCCCAGCAGGTCAATCTTCACGAGTCCCACCGGCTCCAGATCATCCTTCTCCCACTGGATGACGGTGCGCTCCGCCATGGACGCCGGCTCGATGGGGACGATGGTGGAGAGCGGCTCCGCCGTGAGGACGAAGCCACCGACGTGAATCGAGCGGTGCCGCGGAATCTGGTGCAGACCGTCCACGACGTCGGCGAGCGCGCGCACGCGACGATCCGCGGGATCGAGACCGGCGCGGGCGAGGAGGGCGTGGTCCTCCACGGGGCGGAGCGCCGTGATGGGGTTGCGGCGTTCCACGTGATCGTTGCTCGCGTCCGGGTCGAGCCACCCCGTGCGCGCACCGGAGCTCTGCGCGCTGGGACTGCCATACGGCTCATACGCGGCGCTGGGATGCGGCCGGTCGGCACTCGTCAGGCGGCGGCCGGCGGGGGTGACCGCGGTGCCGACGCGCAGTGCCGCCGCTGTCGCGCGCGCCGAGAAGCGGTCGCTCAGCGTCGAGAGCGCATCGGCCTGCTCCACGGAAAAGCCCAGGACGCGCGCCGCATCGCGGACCGCGGACCGGCCGCGATAGGTGATCTGCTCGCACACCATCGCGGCGTGCTCTCGCCCGTAGCGCTCGTAGACGTACTGCAACACCCGCTCGCGCTCACGGTGGGAAAAATCCAGGTCGATGTCCGGTGCTTCCTGCCGCTCCTCGCTCAGAAACCGTTCGAAGAGCAGCTCCATGCGAATCGGATCGATCGCGGTGATCCCCAGGCAGTAGCACACGGCGGAGTTGGCCGCGGAGCCGCGTCCCTGGCAGAGAATCCCTTCGCGGCGCGCGAAGCGCACGATGTCCCACACGATGAGGAAATATCCCGCCAGCCCGAGGCGCTCGATGATGGCCAGCTCGTGCGCGATCTGTCGTTCGTGCCGCTCGTCACGCGCGCTTCCGTTCTCAGCCGCTCCCCAGCGTTCCCCCGCGCCCTGCTCCACGAGTCGCGCGAGGTACTCGTCCGCCGTCACGCCGGGCGGGAGGGGAAACGCCGGGAGCGTCGGGTGCAGCTGCTCGAGCCGGAACGCGCACCGCTCCGCGATCGACAGCGTCGCGCGGATTCCTGCGTCGTCGTGCTGCCAGCGCCGGCGCATCGCCGCGGCGCTCTTGAGATACCATTCGCCGCTCGGGCGCAGACGCGTCCCCATCTCGTCGAGCGTGCGCTCGTGCCGCAGGGAGCAGAGCACATCGTGCACGATCCGGCCGCCGGCCGCGGCGTAGTGCACGTCGTTGGTGACCACCCAGGGAATATCCAGCGCGCGCGCGAGCGGAATCAGCTCGCGGACGATGACGCGCTCCTCCGGGAGTTGGTGGTCCCAGCACTCGTTGGCGACGCGGCGGTCGAAAATGTCGCGCAGCGTCGCCACCGCTTCGCATGCGCCGTCCGGATCGCCCGCCGCCACCAGCGACGGCACCCACCCGCGCGGACACCCCGTCAGCGCGAAGAGCCCTCGGGCGTGCGCCGCGAGCAGG
>JANNOC010000412.1:0-2674 GCA_031398865.1 Gemmatimonadota bacterium
ACGTCATCAAGACCGTGTATGTGCCGAAGAGCCAGCGTTGGTCAGAAAGCCGGATCTACTTCCTGGTGGCCTGGAGCGCGATCGCCGCGGGCTCGGTGATCCTGCTGTCGGGCGTGAATCAACCGTTGCTGCTGTTGACGATTTCGGCGTGCCTCAGCGGGATGGTGATGTTCGTCTACTCGATTCTGCTCATCCAGCTCAATCGGCGGGGCTTGCCGCCGGCGCTTCGGGTCAAGGGCTTGCGACTCGCGATGCTGGTGGTCGCTGCGCTGTTTTACGGGTTCTTTTCAGGCTGGCTGGTGATCGTGCAGATACAGAACTATCTAGCCCAGAGCTGAGGCGGCGTCGGTACGCAGGCTTCATCGGGATGATCAGTAATCGGCTGCTCTGGCGCGACCGCGTGATCGGGTGCTGCCGCAGGCGGACAGCCGCCTCGCCCTCGTGTGGTGGCTCGTCCTCCTGCTTCGCGGCGTCCAAACGTCCCTGATCCGTTCAGACAGCTCTCTTGCTAGACTACGCGTTATGCTGAACAACTACCTTTGCCTCTCCGCGCTGGCGACGACGAAGTGCGGGGTGACGGTCGTGGCGGCCTTCGTGCTCGGCTCGGGCACCGCACGGGCGCAGGACCTTTTCGATCTCCGGAAGGTGGCTGACGGGGTCTATGCCGCCGTCGCGCAGCCGCGAACGCCGATCAACTGCAACGCCGCGGTCGTGGTGTACGACGAGGGCGTCCTCGTCGTGGACACCCACTCGCGCCCATCGAGCGCGCGGGCCCTCATCCGGCAAATCAAAGACGTGACCGACAAGCCGGTCCGCTACGCCGTAAACTCGCACTTTCACTGGGACCACGCGCAGGGGAACCACGCCTACCCGGTCGCCTTCCCGAAGCAGGTCGCCATCGTCGCGTCGGAGGCCACCCGCGAGAACCTGCAAACCCACGGCATGCAGCGCGTCAAGGGCCAGATTGAAAGCGGCTCACGCCAGGTCGAGGACTTGAAGCGGCGGATCGCCGGCGAGAACGATGCGGCCGCCCGGGCGACGCTCCGAGAAGAGCTGCGCCAGCAGGAGGACTACCTCACAGAGATCCGAAGCCTCGAGCTAACCCTGCCAGACCTCACCTTCGACAAGTCTCTCATCCTTCATCGCCCCGATCGTGACGTCGTCCTTCTATTCCTGGGCAGGGGACACACGAGCGGCGACGTCGTCGCGTACCTGCCGAAGCAGAGAGTGGTCGCCACCGGTGACCTGCTTCATGGCTGGATGCCCTTCATGGGCGATTCCTACCCCCCGGAATGGGTCGCGACGCTCGATGCGCTCGACAAACTCGACTTCGACCACATCATCGGTGGGCACGGTGCCGTGAAGCCAAAGTCCCATCTGCGTTTGTTCCGGAACTATCTCGCCGATCTGATTGCGGAGGTTCGTCGCGCGCGCGACCGGGGCGAGACTCTGGAGCAAGCCGGCGGCTCAGTCGCGGCGGCGCTGAAGCCGAAGTACGAGGCGGGCATGGACGGGCGTTTCGCGGGGTCAGTCGGTGCAAATATCGAGAAGGTCTACAAGGATCTGGAGGCCAAGCGCTACTGAACGCCGACCTCTTGAGCTCAGGGTGTGGCCTTGCGGCGCGTGAGGACGCCCGAGTCGATAGTCTGGCCCGCGCGCCTAATGGTACAGCTTGCCCCCCGATCCCGCGGAACTTGCCGACGAGACAATCGCGGATCTGTTCCGAGAGCGGCACACACGCTCCGCACGCCGAATTCCTCGCGACATCTGGAGCGTCGCACAACGGCAGCTGAAGGCGATTGACGTTGCGGCGCGAATCGATGATCTCAAAATACCGGCGGGCAATCGACTGGAAGCCCTTAAAGGTGACTCGTGCTCGAGCACGCCCCGAATTGGCACGCGCTGCTCCTGACAGTGCTGGCCTGGACCGAACTATTGCGCCCCACGGAGTGCTACCATGCGGCGTAGGGGGAGGAACTCGCATGCTCTGCACCCGTCGCACCTTCTTCGCGGCCGCCTCGGGCCTCGCACTCGGCACCCGCATGGCGGCGGCAACTGCGCAAGGCGCGAACAACCGGATCCGAATCGGTGTCATCGGCACTGGCGGCCGGGCCCGCGGCCTGATGACCACGCTGAAGCGCCTGCCCGGCAACGAGATCGTGGCCGCCTGCGACGTCTATGAGCCGCGGTTGCTGCAGGCCGGTGAGATCGCCGGTCCGGCCGCCGCGAGAGTGGCCGACTACCGCCGCATCCTGGACGATCGCACCATCGACGCGGTCGTGATCGGCACGCCCGACCACTGGCACAAGGCCATCACGCTCGAGGCGGTGGCGGCAGGGAAGGACGTCTACGTCGAAAAACCGATTTCCCGCACCCTGGCCGAAGGGGCTGAGATGGTCAAGGTCATCGAGGCGTCGAAGCAGATCGTGCAGACGGGCACGCAGCAGCGAAGCTGGGATCACTGGGTGCTCGGGAAGCAGATCATCGACTCGGGCCGGCTGGGGCAGATTACGTTTGTCCAGACGTATTGGTATCAGCACGCGACCGCCGGCAATTACGCGCCGGTTGCCATGGACAAGCTGGATTGGAAGCGATGGCTGGGGCCCGCCTCGGATCAGCCGTTCCGTCCTGAGCGCTTCTATCAGTGGCGGCACTTCTGGGACTTCGGCGGAGG
>JANNOC010000457.1:0-11388 GCA_031398865.1 Gemmatimonadota bacterium
CGCCACTCGCGGGTCCGAGCTCCACCATCCAGTCGGCAGCGCGGAACGCCTCCAGATCGAGCTCGACGACGAGCACCGTATTGCCGCCGTCGCGCAATCGCAGGAGGAGACGCAGCAGCCGATCCATGTCGCGCGAGTGCAAGCCGATGGATGGCTCGTCCAGCACATACAGGGTGTCCACAAGCTGGGAGCCGAGGGAGTTCGCGAGGCCGATGCGCTGTGCTTCCCCGCCCGAGAGGCTGCGCGTCGCACGGTTGAGCGAGAGATAGGTCAGGCCCACGTCGCGCAGGAAGCTCACGCGATCGCGTGCTTCCTTCAGAATATGCGCGGCCACCTGCTGCTCGAAGTCGCTGAGCCGGAGCGCGCCAAGCCACTCGAGCAGCCGTTCGACGGAGAGCTCGGCGACCTCGGCGATCGTGCTGCCGCAAACGCGCACGTGCAAGGCATCGCGCTGCAACTTCGTCCCCGCGCACGTGGCACAGGTCTGCGCCGTCTGGTACCGTCGGAGAAAGACGCGGATGTACTGTTTGTACCGCTTGTCTTCGAGATCGCGCAGGAAAGGAAAGATCCCCTTGAATCCGCGCGCCTTGCCGTGCAGCAGCAGCGTGCGTTGCGCCGCGGTGAGCGATGCCCATGGCGCGTCCATGGGGATGCGCTCGCGCCGCGCGAGCTCCGCGATCGCACGGCGCTTGTTCTCGTAGCGCGGCATCGTCCAGGGACCAATGGCGCCGTCGCGGAGCGAACGCTCTGGGTAGGGGACGATCAGCGACTCGTCGTACTCCAGCACCGCACCGAAACCGTTGCACGTGGGGCACGCGCCGCGCGGATTGTTGAAGGAAAAAAGCTGCGGCGTCGGCGCGGGGGCACGCGTGCCATCGGTCGCGCACTCGAAGCGTTCGGTGAAGCGCAATCGCGTCACGGGCGCGCCATCCCACGGTGAGGCGAGCGGCTCTGAGAAAAGCATGATGCAGTCACCGTCACCGTCCACGAACGCCGTGCCGACGGCGTCGGCAAGACGGCCCGCCGCGTCCGCGGCGACGGCGAGGCGGTCCACGACCACGAGCAGTTCGCGCGCGAAGGTGACGTCCACCAGCGCGTCGGACAGTTCATCGAGATGCCGGACCGTACCGTCGAGACTCACGCGGAGAAATCCCTGCGCTCGCAGATTCTCGACGACGACGTCGTGCGAGACTTCGTCAGAGAGCTGCAGCGGGAAGGCGACCGAGAAGCGGGTGCCCTGTGGCAGCGAGAGCACCACATCGGCGACGCTCTGCACCGTATCCGGTCGCATCTCCCGCCCGCACTTGGAGCAGTAGGTCCGTCCGACGCGCGCCCACAGGAGGCGCAGGTAGTCGTACACTTCCGTCGCGGTGCCAACGGTGGAGCGCGACGTCTTGGTGGGATTGCGCTGCTCGATCGCCACCGCCGGAGACAGTCCGTCGATGGAATCGACGCTGGGCTTCTCCATGCGCTCGAGGAATTGCCGCGCGTACGCGGAGAGCGACTCGACGTACCGCCGCTGTCCTTCCGCGTAGATGGTGTCGAAGGCGAGGGACGACTTGCCGGAGCCCGACGGACCAGTGATAACCGTGAAGCTGCGCCGCGGGATCTGAAGGTCGAAACCCTTCAGATTGTGCTGCCGCGCGCCGCGGACGACGATATGCTCCTTCACGCGGAGAAAACTAATGCGGCGTCATCCTGGGGGGATGCCGCCGCAACCGCGTCACGCCGCTATCGTTGCGATGGTAGCCGGCGCTATCGCTTCGGCGAGAGCCGGCGCACCAGGCGGCCGATGACCAACAGCAGGATCGCGCCGAACGTTGCCAACGCAATGGAGCGGATGTCGAAGCTGCCGCTGGTGACCCGACCCCAGCCCACCGCGGTGCCGACGAATCCGCCGAGGACCGAGCCGAGGATGCCGAGAAAAACCGTGAAAATGCACCCGGAGGGATCCCGCCCTGGCAGGAGGAACTTGGCGAGCGTACCCGCCAGCAGTCCCAGGAGAATCCAATACAGCCAGAGCGGCAATCCGGAACTCCGTGCGCGTTACAACCGCGTGGTCAGGGCACCGGACGCGTGCGGGTGGCCATGCGGTAGATCCACAAGAGAAGGAGTGCACCAACAACCGACAGGAGAATGCTCCAGATCGACAGCCCATCAATCCCCTTGCCGGAGACCATGTTGCCGAGGAATCCGCCCAGAAAAGCACCAACGATGCCAATGAGCATCGTCACGATGATGCCGCCCGGATCCTTGCCCGGCATGATGGCCTTGGCAATCGCCCCGGCGATGAGGCCGAGAACGATCCACGCGAGTATGCCCATACCAACTCCTGCGAAGGGTGAGTCGTACGTTCGCGGCGCGGAAGTGCAACCCTTGTACCAAGCCGCGGCACGAGTTGCGGCGCGCCACGGCGGATTCTAGCATTCGCCGTCCATGACTGACGCTGCCACCCTGCATGACGAAGAGGTCCTCGGCAAGGCCTACGACGCCCGTCTCATGCGCCGGCTGGTCGTGTATGTCCGGCCGTATCACGCTTTCGTGTTCGCTGGACTCGCTCTCCTCTTTCTCGAAGGAGCCACGCAACTGGCGGGTCCGTTGCTCACGCGTTGGGTGATTGACGACGCGATTCCGGCGCGAGACGGGCGTGCCATCGGCATCGCCGCCGCGCTGCTCGCCCTGGCGCTGGTGATACAATCGCTGTGCTCGTACGGCGAGACGATGCTCACGAGTCTGCTTGGGCAGCGCGTCATGCGCGATCTGCGAATGCAACTCTTCACGAAGCTGCAGACGCTGCCGATCGCCTTCTTCGATCGCAATCCGGTCGGTCGTCTGGTCACGCGGGTGACCAACGATGTGGAGTCGCTGAATGAGCTGTTTACCGCTGGCGTCGTGGCCGGCCTCGGCGATGTGTTCACGCTCGTGATCATCAGCGTCATGATGGTGCTGATCGACTGGCGCCTCGCGCTCGCGGCGTTCGCCGTCATTCCCTTCGTGGTGCTGACATCGCGATTCTTCCAGACGCATGTGCGGTCGGCCTATCGGGATATTCGCACACGGCTGGCGCGCATCAACGCGTTTCTTCAGGAGCGATTGAGCGGCATGCGCGTGGTGCAGCTCTTCGGCCGGGAACGCCGCGAAGCCGAGCGCTTCGACGTCCTGAACCGCTCTCACCTGGACGCGCACCTGCGATCGATCACCGTGTATGCGTTGTATTTCCCGGTCATCGAACTGCTGACGTCGGTCGCGTTGGCGAGCCTGATCGTCGCGGGCAGCGCTCGCGTTGGACTGGGAACCCTGACGGTCGGCACGGTCGCGGCCTTCCTGCTGCTCGTGCGCCGTTTTTTCGGGCCGCTGCAGGATCTCTCCGACAAGTACAACACGCTGCAGCAGGCCATGGCGTCCTCGGAACGCATTTTCGCACTGCTGGACACGCCTGACGCGGTCGCGAGTGCGGCGCCTCCCGGCGACCTCGCATTACGAACGATTGCTTCGGTTGGTGGACGTGGCCCATCAGAGGGAGTGGCGGCGTCGCATCGACGGTCAGGGCCAGCGGGATCACAGCGTGGTGTGACGGTCGCTTTCGAAGACGTGTGGTTCGCCTACGACGTTGGCCACGTGGCGGGGCGAGGTGACGCAACAACGCCGGAGTGGGTGCTGGAAGGCGTGACCTTCGTGGCCCGACCTGGTGAAACGATCGCGCTGGTGGGGCACACCGGGGCGGGGAAGACGACGATTGTCAATCTCCTCATGCGATTCTATGATCCGCAGCGCGGACGCATCACGCTCGACGGTGTGGATATCCGCGCGCTGTCGCCGATCGCGTTGCGCGAACGCATGGGCTACGTCCAGCAGGACATCTTTCTCTTCGCCGGCGATGTCGCATCCAACATCCGGCTGTCGTCGCCGCTCAGCGATGAGGAGGTCGTGCAGGCGGCCGCACGCGTGGGCGCGGACCGCGTCATCCGGAAGTTCCCGCGTGGATACGCGCACGTTCTGGGAGAGCGTGGCGCGTCCGTGTCCGTGGGCGAGCGGCAGCTTCTGTCCTTTGCGCGCGCGCTCGCCGCGGACCCCGAGCTGCTACTACTCGACGAGGCGACCAGTGCGGTGGACAGTCAGATCGAGGCGGACATCCAGCGCGCGCTCGAGGTACTGATGCGCGGACGGACGACCATCGCGGTGGCGCACCGGCTCAGCACGATTGCGGGCGCAGACGAGATCCTCGTATTGCATCACGGGCGCATTGTCGAGCGTGGGACACATCGCACGCTGTTGGCGCAGGGAGGGCTGTACGAACGCCTCTACCTCTTGCAGACAGGCGCGTTCGGGGGCGCGGCGACCTGACGTGCGTGCTTGCACCCCCTCCGAGGGAGGGGTACTTTCGTGCACGCGGCCGCGGGTGGCGCCAATCCGGCCGTCGATCACACGTGCTCGCCTCTTGCCGGAACGTTCGCGCCGGGCGCCCTTGGTATGCCATACATCCAGCTGAACGACAAACAGTTTCCGTTGCGACCGGGTGACTTTCGCGTGGGCACGGGTGCCGACGCGGATCTGCGCATTCCCGGTGGTCCGGGCGTCGCCGAGTTACAGGCGGTCGTCGCACTGGGCGCGGATGGGCGAGTGGCGATCCGCCGGGGCGGCGCCGCGTCGTCGGTGCGCGTGAACGGCGTTGCACTGGGTGCGGAGCCGTCGCCGCTGATTCACGGCGACAAGATCGAGGCCGGTGGGCACGAGCTCACCTTCGCCGACGACATGCGTGCAGGCTCTACCCAGTTCATCTCCCCATCGAAGTTCCAGCAATATCAGAAGGGGCGCGCCGCCGGCGCGGTGAAGCCTCCGGCCACGTCGGGCGGCCGTCTCGTTTCCCTGGTGGATGGCCGCGAGTACCGCGTCCCGCCCAAGGGGCTGAACATCGGACGTGACGCCGCGTGCGATGTCGTGGTGCCGGACACGGAGGTGTCGAGAAACCACGCGGAAATTTCCCCAGCCGCTGACGGCTACATCGTCATCGACCTCAGCTCGAACGGGGTGTGGGTCAACGGGGAGCGCATCGACGGGACGCAGCTCCTCGGCCGCGGCGACGTCGTCCGCGTGGGCAATGAGGAGTTTCGCTTTCACGCCGACGCTGCGGCTCCGCCGCCTGCGCCGGCCGCCGCCCCCTCCGTGCCGAGGGTGTTTGCACAGCCGTCCGAACCAGGTGCACCTCGTGCCGCGAGCGCCGCGCCCGTGGCAGCCCCCGCGCCCGTACCGGTGCCGGTGCCCACACCCGCGCCCGTCGCCGCCCGCGTACCGCGCCGCGGTGGTCGCGTCCTCGCGTCGCTCGAGGTGATCAACGAAGGTGTGCTGAAGGGGAAGCGCTTCGAGTTATCCGTCCCACTTGCGCACGTCGGTCGCGGCGCGCATAACGACGTCGTCATCGAGAGCGACAGCGTCTCCGACTCGCACGCCAAGATCCAGAAACGCGAGTCGGGCTGGTTCGTAGTGGATATGAGTTCGACCAACGGTACCTACGTTGGGGGGCAACGCATCCAGGGCGAAGCGCAGTTGCGCGGTGCTCCTGACATCCGATTCGGAGGCATCAAGATGGTCTTTCGTCCGACGGCGGACGTGGCTGATGAGGGGAAGGGGACACGCGCAATCGCCGGAGTCAACCCGGAACAGTTGCGGCGAAAGGGTGGGGCAGCCGCAGCGGGACCGGCAGCGCCGAAAGTCCTCTCCCATCAGCCTGCCCCATCCGCCAATCGTCTTCCCCTGTGGGTCTGGATCGCGGCGATCCTCCTGATCGTGTTGGCGGGCTTCTTCATCATGCAGGGTAGCTAGTGCAACTCGCCGTCGCCGCCCGTACGGATGTCGGAATGATCCGTGCCGGGAACGAGGACAACTACTACGCGGACGCCACCCCCCATCGGGGGCTTTTCATCGTCGCGGATGGGATGGGCGGTCATGCCGCGGGAGAAGTCGCGAGCGAGATGGCCGTGCAGATCGTCACGAACGAGCTGTCGGCGATTCACGATCTCAGCTCCGATGGAGCCGCGGGCATCGTGATGCGTGCCCTGCGCTCGGCCAACGGCGCGATCTACGAGCGGACGTTGGCCGAGGTGGACAAGCAGGGGATGGGCACGACCGCGTCGGTGCTGATTCTCTCCGGATCACGCTATCTGATCGGGCAGGTCGGCGACTCACGCGTGTACCTGCTCCGGGATGGCGGGTTGCGGCAGGTGACCAAGGATCATTCCTATGTGCAGGAGCAGGTGGACGCCGGCTATTTGACGCCGGAGCAGGCTCGCTACCACCCCTACAGCAACGTCATCACTCGCTGTGTTGGTGCGAGTGACAACGTGGAACCGGACAGCTACGGCGGCGAAGTGAAGCGGGGGGACGTCTTCCTCGTGGCGAGCGACGGATTGACCGGGATGGTCGACGACCGCCGCCTGCAACAGTTACTGCTGGCGCGTAGCGGTCCGGGGCGCATCGTGGATTCGCTCATCGCGGAGGCGAACGGTCGGGGCGGTCTGGATAACATTACCGCGATCGTCATTCACGTCGCATCCGTGGACGATCCGGGTCTCGAGGCAACGACGGTGGAGACGCCGGCGTTCCCACCGGACTCGCGATGAGCGACAGCGAGTCCGTGGGGGACATCGCCGAGCTGTATCTCGGCAACATCCTGTACGCCCTCGAGATGACGGCGCTCGCTCTCGAAGACCAGCACAAAGTGGACGACGCGGCGTTCTACCGAGGGATTGGGAAGAAGCTGGCCGAGGCGCGTGGACGGTCGAAGGCGAAGCTCTGACCGACGCGGACTCAGGAGAGAAAAGGCTGTCCGTCGGCGAGGCGCTGTTTCGTGTCGTTCGCAGAGCGCCGCACCGTTGCCAGGATACGGTCCGCGGGAATATCCATGCGACGCGCGGTGAAGACCCGCAGCGAGCGCGCTGAGCGATACAATTGTGCGGACAGCACCGGCAGGTTGATCGCGCCGGGAAGTCCTTCCTGGGCCAGTCGCTCGACGCGCCCGTCGCGGCGGAGCACGGGAATGTCCAACCCGAGCATCTGCGCCTTCGCCGGATAGTCCAGTAGCAGCTCACCGCGCGCGAGGCCGAGCTCGAGCGCGAGCGCGTTCTCGACCGCGGTCGCGAGCGAGCGATCGTCAGCGATCCATTCGCCGTCGCGGTCGTCCAACTGTGCGGCGGAGCGCTCGAACGCGCGTTTGTACAGCCGGCGATGACGCAGCGCGTCGAGCAGCGGCGCCGAGTCGATGGACTCGAGCCGATGCAGCAATCCTTCGTCCGTATGGCGTGCGAGCTCGCCGGGTTCCAGAGTGCCAGCCGTCAACGCATCGTCCACGAGCCGCTTGTACATCGCCGTCGCGCTACGCACCCCGTGGTGCCAGTACACGTTGCGGTACATCTGGTACTTGGCGAACAGCAGTGATTCGAGCGCAGACAATCCCTTTTCCAGGACGGCGACGCTGCGGCGTCCCGTGTCGGGATGGTCGACGAGCACCAGGGAATCCAGCAAGCGGTCCACGTCAATCTCGCCGTACGGGACGCCGCACATGAGCGCGTCACGCTTGAGATACTCGATCTTGTCGAGGTCGAGCGACCCGGAAATGAGTCCTTGCAGCGGGCTGTCGCTCTGTCCGCGGATCAACGCCAGGATGCGGGCGGGGGCTGCTGGTCCGAGCGCCGCGGCGATACGCTCCGCGAGGACGCCCGTCGTGATGAGCGGGCGCGCCACCTCCTCGTGATGCAGCGCACCGATCTCCTCCAGGGCGTGCGAGTAGGGATAGTGACCGATGTCGTGCAGCAGCGCGGCCACGCGTACGATGCCGGCCTCGTCGCCGGGCACGCCGCCCAGTTCCTCACGATCCTCGAGCAGCGCAAGCGTCCGGCGTGCCAGATGATACGCACCCAGCGCATGCTCGAAACGAGAGTGCGTGGCGCCGGGATACACGAGAAACGCGAGGCCGAGCTGCCGAACGTAGCGCAGCCGCTGGAAAACCTCCGTATC
Source organism: Gemmatimonadota bacterium (assembly GCA_031398865.1). Lineage (GTDB taxonomy): Bacteria > Gemmatimonadota > Gemmatimonadetes > Gemmatimonadales > Gemmatimonadaceae > JANNOC01. Next base: position 8,011 of record JANNOC010000457.1, read on the forward strand.
CACCAGGCTCAGCGCGAGCGGATCAACTCGGATGTTGTTCCAGAGCGGGTCGCGGATGATCTCGAAGCGCATCGCAGCGGCGTGGCTGACGCCTAACGCCGCGCGTCAGCCGGTCGGTCCGGCACTCTTGATCCGCGCATCCACGCTGCCGAACTTCTCGAAGTTCGTGCGGAACATCCCTGCCAGCTTCTTCGCTTGCGTATCGTAGGCCGCCGGATCGGACCAGCAGTCGCGCGCACGCAATACATCGGACGGCACGCCGGGCACTTCGGTCGGCACCGCGAGGCCGAAGACGGAATCCTTCTCGGTCTTCACGCCATCCAGCTTGCCGCCCAATGACGCGCGAACCATGGCGCGCGTGTACGAGAGCTTGATGCGCTTCCCCACGCCAAAGGCGCCCCCGCTCCAGCCCGTGTTGATGAGCCAGACGTTGGAGTCGTGTTCGTCGAGCAGGCGTCCCAGCATCTCCGCGTACTTCGTCGGGCGCCAGACGAGGAAGACAGCGCCGAAGCAGGCGCTAAACGTCGCCTGAGGTTCTGTGACGCCCCGCTCAGTGCCGGCGACCTTCGCGGTGTATCCCGACAGGAAGTAGTACATCGCCTGGTCAGACGTGAGTTTCGCAATCGGGGGCAGGACGCCGAAGGCGTCAGCGGTCAGAAAGATGACGTTCTTCGGATGGCCGCCGCGTCCGTCAGGCACGTGATTGCGGATGTAGGGCAACGGATACGACGCGCGCGTGTTCTCGGTGATGGACTGGTCGTCGAACCTCACCTTTCGTGACGTGGGGTCGAGGACCACGTTTTCGAGAATCGTGCCGAACATCTGCGTGGTCCGATAGATGTCCGGCTCGCTCTTGGCGGACAGGTTGATCACCTTCGCGTAGCAGCCGCCTTCGAAGTTGAAGATGCCTTCCGGCGACCATCCGTGTTCGTCATCACCGATGAGCGATCGCTCGGGGTCCGCGGACAGCGTGGTCTTTCCGGTACCAGAGAGTCCGAAAAAGAGCGCGGTGTCGCCCTGAGGGCCTGTGTTCGCGGAACAGTGCATACTGAGCACGCCCTCCTTCGGCATCAGATAGTTCATCACGGCGAACATCGCTTTCTTGAGTTCACCGGCGTAACGCGTGCCCCCGATGAGAATGGTGCGCTTCGCGAGGTTCAGCACGATAAACGTGGTCGTGCGGGTGCCGTGCTTTTCGGGCGATGCCTGTAGTTCGGGCGCGTGCAACACCGTGAAATTCGGCTCGAACGTCGGCAGGTCGCTCAGCTCGGGCCGGATGAACATGTTCCGCACGAAGTTCGCGTGCCATGCGTTCGGTGTGACGTAGCGAACCTTGAGGCGATGCGCGGGATCCGCGCCGCAATACAGATCCTGGATGAACAGTTCGTTCAAACCATTCAGGTAGGCCCGCACGTCGGCCAGCAGCAGGTCGAACTTCTCCGGTGCGAGCGGCTGGTTCACCTTCCCCCAATCCACGTCCTTTTCCACGGCCGGGTCGCGCACGACGAACTTGTCGTTCGGCGAGCGTCCGGTGTGGGGCGAGGTGCGTGCGACGAAGGGACCCATATCCGCGAGCTCGCCTTCGCCGCGACGCACCGCCGACTGGACCAGTTCCGGCGCCACGTTGTTCCAATGAACCTCGCCGGTCGGCCGAAGGCCTTGCTTCTCAAGACCGTGACCGCTGCTTCGTTCCGCTGCGGCACCGGCAGGCTTGGTCCGTGTTGGCATGACTCGTAGTGTCCTCAGACGGGGTTGGGAAAGATAAGCACATTCGGCCGCCGCTTTGAAAGGGGCTGAATGAATAATTCGTGCCCAGTCGTTTTCCGGCAGCCCACGGGCCCTGAATACAGCGCAGTCGCGCTAGCCGCGTGCGTCGAGCGCGTCGATCTTGGCTACGCGGGACGCGTGCCGTCCACCGGCGAAGGGCGTGGAAAGGAAGGTGTCGACGATCGCCAGCGCGAGTCGCGTCCCGATGAGACCCCCGCCGAGGGTGAGGACGTTCGCGTTGTTGTGCTCGCGCGCATTCGTGGCGGTGGTGAGGTCGTAGCACATGGCGGCGCGGACTCCGCGCACCTTATTGGCCGCCATGCAGCTGCCGATGCCGGCGCCGTCAACCATGATGCCCAGGGCTGCCTTGCCTTCGGCGACGGCGCGGGCGACGGCAACGGCGAAGTCGGGATAGTCCACCGCGTCGGCGCCGGTGGTACCGAGGTCGCTCACCGGGTGTCCCAGCTCGCGGAGCCGCGTCGCGATGGCGTCCTTGAGAGCAACGCCGCCGTGGTCGGCGCCCAGGGCGATGGCGGGGAGGGGTTTGGTGGCGGGGGCAGGGGATTGGTGCGAGCGAAGCGCTGCCTTCGGCGCAGATTGCTGTTCGGGGGGGGCCCCCCGCGCCGAGCTCAGCTCCACGCCGCTGCGCTTGGCCGCGTCGCGCGCACTCGGCGTCACCACCGCGTCCGCGACATCGAGGCGCGTCAGTCCGTCCCGGATCGCGCGCAGCACTTCGCGCTCGGTGATCACCCGCCGTCGAGCCATGCTCTCCCCGCAGAATTGGTTGAATGGCCTTGGGATATGCACCGCAGTGGCGACTTCGTATGCCTACTATACCGCAAGCGCACTGAATCGGCGCGAGCGACTACCGCGGGACGCCGATTCAACGCAGGCGTTTGCCGGGATGCCGGCGATGCGTTCTCGCGCGGGGCGCCAACGGCTCACAACTTCCAGATCGCTCCAACGCTGACGACGCGCGAAAGGCCGGGCTTGATTCCCTCCGGGCGGCGCGAGGCGATGTAGGTCGAGCCCGCGAGATTCTTCACACTGCTCGTCAGGTCGAGCCGCGCCACCCCCGGGATACGAAAGCGCAGACTCGCGTCATACACGCGATACGCGGGGATCAGCCCCACCCGGCCATTGGCGGAACCCGCTACGGTTTCGAAGTTGTCCGAGAACTGCTCGCCCACAAAAACACCGCCGATGCGTGCTACGGCGCCGTGCGGGTGCTCGAATTGGAGTGACGCCGTCGCCTGATGCCGGGGTGCGTACGGCAACCGGTTCCCCGCGATGTCGACGGTATCGCCGGTCGCGCTGCGCAGCCGGCGTGACGCCGAGAACGTGGCGTCCGCGAAGGTGTAGCTCGCCCCTGCGCTGAGCGAATACGAACGGCCGAGCAGTTTGCCCACGTCCACGGAGAGTGCGGCTTCGGCGCCGCGATGGCGTGTGGCCCCTTGATTCGCGAGTGCCCCCTGCGCCACTGAGCCCGCGGAGAGTGACGGGGTGACGATCTGATTGGAGAAGTCGAGATAGAACGCCGTTGCTTCGATCGAGAAATAGCGCGTTGGCGATAGGCGCGCACCGAGCTCGTAATTCCAACTCCGCTCGGCG
>JANNOC010000517.1:0-3212 GCA_031398865.1 Gemmatimonadota bacterium
TGAAGAGAAATCCGAAGGCCGTCACGCCGCCGAGGCCCACAGCGAGCTTGAAGAGCAGCGATGTTCTCGCGCGCCTGAGTGTTGGCTTAGCCATCGCTACGCTAATTGTCTCTCGAAAACGAGTCGAGGTCTCATATCCGCCAGTGTGACGTCTCACGCCGCGCGAGCGCATTTCCATCCTTGTCGTCTCGCGCCTCGTGGATTTCTTCGAGCCGGAAGCCGGTGAATCATCGCCAAGTTGCGCCACGAGCAGGGCGGCGTACATGTCGCCGGAGCAGGCGCGCGGCAAGACCGTGGACAAGCGCGCAGACATCTGGGCCTTCGGCGTCGTACTGTACGAGATGCTGACGGGACGCGCATTGTTTGCGAGCGACACGATCACCGACATCCTTGCCGCGGTCGTGACGAGGGATCCGGATTGGACGCGTGTCCCGGCCAATGTGAAACGCCTACTCGAAAGCTGTCGCGAGAAGGATCCCAGCCGGCGACTGCGAGACATCGCGGACTCCTGGAGCCTGCTTGACGACGCTCGCGCGCGGTCGGCGTCCTCGCCCTCGCCGCTCGGACTCGTCGCAGCCGCGCTTGTCGTGTTGGCCTTCGCCGGGCTCGCAGTCGTCTATTTTCGCCAACCGCCGCTGGCGCGCGATGTGGTCCGTTTTCAGATTCCGCTAGCGGTCGGCGCACAACCCGATCTCGACTTCGCGCTCTCGCCTGATGGACGGCGGCTCGCGTTCGCCGGGGGCGGCACACTCAAGACAATCGATGTGTCGGGAGGGCCTCCGCAAACAATCGCCGATACGACGTCTCCCCCGACGGGCGTTTCCTCATCAACACGGAGCTGGAGAGCGCCGTCGCGCCGATCGCGCTGATTCAGAACTGGAACCCCGAAGCGAAGAAATATCGCTCGCGGCTCTTCACTTTTCGCTTGACGCATTTTGAGAGGCACCCGCGTCGCGATTGGCGACCCCGCGTAGTTGGACGCCGCCGAGCGCTGCGATCGCGCTGAGCGTACGATCGTGGACCGTTCCACCCGCGATGGTGAATCGCGTCGCGATCGGGGCGCTGGCGTCAATCTGAACGGGCACACAGTGCCACGCTACCATCGGGTATGACGTCCACTCTCGCGCTCGACGTTGTCCCCGCACCCGCCCCTCGCGCTGCGTTCGCGCCCGATGGATCGCGTTCCACCGACGGTCTCGGTGAGGCCATCGCGGAACTCGCAGCGCGGCTGCACGCGGCCACCTACGAGCTGCTGGTGCTGCTGCGCGAGTTCGACGAACGTGCAGGCTGGAACTGCGGCTTTCTCTCGTGTGCGCACTGGCTCCACTGGCGTACCGGCATCGACCTGGGTGCCGCACGCGAGAAGGTGCGCGTGGCAAAGGCGCTGGCGTCGTTGCCGCTGGTCAGTGCGGCGATGCAGCGTGGCGCGATCTCGTACGCGAAGGTGCGAGCGATCACGCGCGTGGCCACACACGAGAACGAAGCGTCACTGGTGGATCTGGCCTTGGCTGGTACTGCGGCACATGTCGAACGGTTCGTGCGCGCCTGGCGCAGGGTGGATCGCGTGCAGGAGGCGCAAGAAACGGAGGTGCGGCACCTTCGGCGCGAGCTCTCGACGTGGGTGGATGACGACGGCATGGTCGTGATCCGCGGACGGCTCACGCCAGAACTGGGCGCCGTGGTGCAGCGCGCACTCGAAGCCGCGGCCGATCGTCTGTTCCGGGAATCGGCTGGTGCGCCCCACGGTGCGGCCATGGCCGAGGAGTTGACCGCGGGGCAGCGGCGCGCGGACGCACTGGGTCTGCTCGCCGAGGCAGCGCTCGCCGCCGACGTCGACCGAGGCACGGTCGGTGACCGCTATCAGGTGGTGCTGCACGTGGATGCGGGCGAACCGGCGAGCGACGCGACGACGACAGGTGTCGCGAGCACCGAGCCACCTCCTTTCGATGGCGCCCTCGAGGTCGCCGATGGCGCGCTGCGCGTTTCCGCAGAAACGTCCCGGCGCCTGGCTTGCGACGCGTCGGTGGTGGTCATGCGCCATAGCCGCGACGGCACCGTGCTCGATGTCGGACGCAAGACGCGCACGATTCCCCCAGCCATTCGTCGCGCCCTGATGGCGCGCGACACGCGCTGCCGGTTTCCGGGCTGCCGCGCACGTCGGTGCGACGCGCATCACCTCGAACACTGGGCGGATGGAGGCGCGACGAGACTCGACAACCTCGTGCTGCTGTGTCGACGCCATCACCGCGCGGTGCACGAAGGCGGATTCGCGATCACGCCGCATCCTGATGGCGGTACGACATTCTTCAGTCCTGACGGGAAGCGACTAGAGGCCGCCCCGGCCTTGCCGCCCTGGGGGCGCTCGTCAGACGTTCACGCGCGTGAGGACATGCCATCGTCTACCCATCCGCTTGACCCGGTCACAGCGCGGCTCGCGGCCGACGGCATCACGATCGGGGCTCGCACGGTCGCTGTGTGGGATGGCACGCCGTTCGATGTGGCGTGGACGATTGATGTGGTCCGAGGACGTGCAATCGCCCAGACACCGCCGCCCGGCGGTTCGTAAGACCAAGCTGCGGCGACTCGCGTCGCGCGTCGCGATCACAGACCGCCCGGTCAAGTTGACACTGTGGCCTCACAGTAGACTGATCGCCGTCTCGCGGGACCCTCGAGACGGTCCCCAACGGGCTGTGACCGACAGACCACGCGTTCGGGGGAAGCATGCCGATGCCGCGGACCACCGGCTTCAAGACGGTCGAAGCCATCGGCCGCACCCTGACCGACGTCGAGGTGACGACGACCTGGGGCCAGCCCGCCTTGAAGGTCAGCGGGAGGATGTTCGCGTGCATGGCGTCCCACAAGTCCGCCGAGCCGAACACGCTGGTGGTCATGATGGACTTCGCCGACCGGGACGCCCTGATTGAGGACGATCCAGGCACCTACTATCTGAAGGACCACTACCTGGCCTACCCGGGTGTGCTCGTCCGGCTGTCGCGCGTCCCCGCCGGCGCCCTGCGCGACCTCGTCACGGGTGCTCACCGCTTCGTGAGCAACAAGCGGAGGAAGGGAGGACGCTCATGAACCGCCGAACGACGACGTCGTGGCTCGCGGTCCTGGTGGCGTGCCTGGTCGTGCTCTGGGGCGGAATGAGCGAGCATGACGTGGCGGTGGCGCAGGGCCGAAGGTCCGTTGTCGCTACGCGCATCTTCACG
>JANNOC010000762.1:0-2472 GCA_031398865.1 Gemmatimonadota bacterium
GCCCGTCCCGACATCCACGAAGTTATCCGGCGCGTCGCGTTCGCCGGTGGGGAGTCGGATGAGGCCCGTGAGCGACGTGCGGTAGTTGAATCCCTTCGGATTCATGCGCGCGTCCGTGTTGCCGTTGAAAGGATCAATAGCGATGAACTTGAGACCGACTTCGATATCGCCCAGGTGACTGCGCTCGACGGTTTCCAGGCGCTGCGCGGTGACCCCGAAGAGCGGGTCCGTGAGAATGCGCTGCGCGTCCTCGACGCTGAGTTGCGATTGCGCCGCGATGGGCCCGGTGCGGGTGATGGCAGTCACGCCGACGCGCGTGAAGCTTGCATCGAAAAACGCCACACGCGCGTTGAGGGCGAGCGCCGCGTACGATCCCGTGATCGGCACGAACGGACTGGACCCAAAGAGCGACGCAACGCCGCCGGCGAACTGATTCGCGCCGGCAATGAGTGCGAGCAGCTGCGGCCGTTGCGCGTTGATCTGGGGACAGGAACCCGCGCTCGGGTTCGCCTGGCAGAACGCGAGCGTCTGGGTCAGCTGTGCCGCCGCGTTGTCGAACTCCGTTTTGAGCGCGGCATTCGCCGCCGCCGCGTTGGCATCCCCGAGCGCCGGATTGAATCCCACATTACCTTCGCGTCCGGCAGGATTCACGCTGAAGGTGATGCCGGTCTCGGTCTTGACGAACGGGACCAGGACACCTAACGAGAAGCGCTGCGTCAGGCCGGCCTCCAGGACTACCGGTATCGCACGCACGCTGACATCCGCGCCCACGACGGTTCTTCCGAGGGAAAGCACGAAGTCATTGATGCCCGTTAGCTGCCGTAACCCCAGCTGCACGGCGGTCAGGCTGCCGAATTGCGTTGTGCCGACGGTGTCGAGGTTGAAATCAATGGCGATCGGCTCGAGCGCCCCGTTCGGCCGCCCCGGCGTATCCTTGCCGTAGCGCTCGTTGAAGGTCGTCCACTGACTCAGCACGCGTACCCGGAACACCCCGCGCGGCAGCACCAGCGCGTCGTCCTGGACCCCGAGCACGCGTTGCGCGGCAGCGCCCATGGGGAGCGCGGCGAGCGCGGTGATGGCCAAGGCGCAAACCGGGGCCAATCGACGTCGCATGAAGAATCTCCGAAGGGAGGGATAACCTGTTGCCGCATAACGGGACACCCGGTCGGCGCGGCTGTCGATGATGCGCGCGCTAGATTAGCATTCTCCCCTCACGCTGTCAACACGAACTCCCTCTGCCGTGAGCATCCTCCCGCTCCCCCCGGTTCCGTGGCAGGTGACGGGTAATCACTGGATCGCGCTGCCCTGCATCCACCCCGAGGACGGTGCGATTCACGCGATCGGCATGCTGCATCGCGGCGCGCGCGCGGCCATCGAGTTCGCCGGGAGCCCCGATTTCCTGCGCGGCACCGGCGCAGCACTCGCGCGACCGGTGATTGAAGTGGACGGCGCGCCGCTGGCGCTCGCGAGCGAAGGGGCGGGCATGGCGTGGGAGCGTGCGCTGAGCTGGGTGCCGACCTTCACGTGCACCGTGGGATCCATGCTCGTGCGCGGAACACTCTTCGCACCGCACGGACGCGATGCCGATGTCGCGGGCGTCGTGTACGCCATCTCGGTGGAGAATCGAGGATCCGTCGACGCGACGGTGTCGATCGCGCTTCAGGGCACGCTGGGCCACAGGCAGCAGCGCGTCCGCACGGCGAGAGCTTTCGACGACGCGCACCGCGCATCGCGCGCGCCGGACGATGTCGTCGTGCTCGAAGGGGCAGCGCTTCCCGGCGTCGCGTCGCTCGCCATTGGAGCGGATGGTCCAGCCGAGCTGCTCATCGCGGACGGCGCGACACCAACGTTTGCGTTGCGCCGCTCCATGGTCGTGCCCGGAGGCGAGCGCGCGCAGGCGGCGTTCTACCTCGCGGCAGGACCGGAGCGCGACGGCGCGGAAGCAACCGTGGGCGTCATGCGCCGGAGGGGGTGGCGCGAGCTGCTCAGCATCACGCGCGATGCACTGCAATCCCTGGAGCAGAGCACCGGCGTCGAGAGCGTGGACGGCCTCATCAACCGGAATCTGCTGTTCGCCTACTTCTATGGGGTCGGCCGCGCGCTGGACGACGCGCACTTCTATCTGGTGCGCACGCGCGCACCATGGAACGGCCGTGGGGTGACGGTACGCGACTGGGAGGCCCTCGCATGGACGGTCCCCGCCGTGCAACTCGCGGACGCCTCACTCGCGCGCGAACTCGTGCTGCGCGCCTGCGAACTGCATGGCTACGCACCAGGAAACGGCGTGCACTATCTCGATGGCACGTTGTTCGAGCCGGGCTTCTCGCTGGAAGGCGCGGCGTCCTTCGCGCTCGCCGTGGACCGGTACATCCGCGACTCCGGCGACGATCAGATCGTGGAAGAGCCCGAGATTGCCGACACGCTGTATCTCTCCTCGGACGACCTCGCGGAGCGCAAGGACAAGCGCGTCCC
>JANNOC010000574.1:0-4269 GCA_031398865.1 Gemmatimonadota bacterium
TCTGTTTGTCATCCGCGTTGCCGGCAACATCGTGGCCCCCTCTCAGGTCGGCAGCGTGGAGTTCGGCGCTGCGCGCTTCGGCACGCGGCTGGTCGTGGTTCTCGGGCATTCGCAGTGCGGGGCGATTCTGGCAACCCTCGAAGAACTTCGGCGACCGACGGAGAACCAATCAGTGAATCTGCGGGCGATCGTTGACCGCATTCGGCCGTCGGTGGCGGGATTGCTCGAGACCGACCACCGGAATGATTGGGATGCTCTCGTGGCGCGGGCGGTTCGCGTCAACATCCGTGCGTCGGCCGATCACTTGCGACACGGTTCCCAGGTGCTCGAGCAGTTGATCCAGAACGAGGGGCTACTGGTGGTCGGCGCGGAGTACTCATTGGAGAGTGGCCTCGTTGAATTTTTTGATGGGGTGCCGGGCGCGATCTAGGGCGTCGACCTGCCGTTCGCGCATGATTCGATAGGGCGGCACCGTGCGGCCGTAGTGCTCGCCCGGTCTCGTACCCCTTGACGATCGATGACTGCGTGCGCGCTCACCACGCGATGGGTCTTTCGCCGTCTCGACCGCGTCAGGGTGGCGTACTCGCCGCGCTTGCAAATGGCGAGGAACCGCCTCAAGATACCTGCAACGGTCCACCTGTACTTGCGTCCCTGGGGGAAAAATGCCCCGGTCGCCAGGCGTGTAGAGAAATGCCTCCCGTGCCCGTCGTCGATCCGCTTTTCCTATCATTCCAGCTCGCGCTCGCGGGCCGGTATTCGATTGATCGTGAGCTCGGCCGGGGGGGCGCGGGCGTCGTGTACCTCGCCCGCGAAGTAGACCTCGATCGGCTCGTCGCGATCAAACTCCTGCCTCCCGTGCGCGCCGCGCTGCCCGCGGCTCGAGAGAGCTTTCTCCGCGAGGCGCGGCTCGCCGCCAAGCTCTCGCATCCGAACATCATCCCGATCTACGCCGTCGATGACGCGGGCGACTTCGTCTTCTTCGTCATGGCTTTCGTGGACGGCGTCACCCTGGCTGAGCGCGTGCGGACGCGCGGCCCCCTCCCGAGCTCGGAAGGCGCGCGGATGCTTCGCGAAGTCGCGTGGGCGCTCGCTCATGCGCATGCCCGGGGGCTCGTGCATCGCGACATCAAGCCGGACAACATTCTCATCGAGTCGGCCTCCGGGCGCGTTCTCGTGGCAGATTTCGGCATCGCCGCCGCAACGGGCGACGCGGACAACGACGGAATAGCGGGCACGCCCGAGTTCATGAGTCCAGAACAGGCGCTCGGGCGAGCCGTCGATGCGCGCAGCGATCTCTATGGGCTGGGTGCCACTGCGTTCTACGCGTTGTCGGGGCGGCTTCCTTTCGAGGGCGACAGTGCCACGGCCGTTCTGGCGAAGCAGGTAACGGAGGCGCCGCCCTCGCTGGCGTCTCTGGGCATCGCGATCCCCCGCCAGCTGACGCTGCTCATCGAGCGCTGTTTGGCGAAGGACCCGGAACACCGGCCACTGAGTGCGGAGGTCGTTGCGGAGCAACTTGGCGCGGCGCTGGAACAGCGGCGCGAGCTTCCCGTGGCGTTGCGCGCGTTCGTCAAGCGCACAGGGCGCATCGACGGCAGCGGTACGTTGCTCTACGGAGTGGCGCTGGGCCTGGCCTCGACTGGCGTGTCCATCTTCTCGAGTGCGGAGTGGGGTTTTGCAACGCTGATCGCGGGCGCGACCACAGTGCCGCTTGCATACCTCGTGAGTGTTGCGCGTCGTCTGTCCCTATTCGGATTCGCACATCCCGATCTCGCGCCCGCATTCCTGGCGGAGAGCCAGCAGGCGCGCGAGGAGCGTGCAGCGGACCGGAGTTGGGCGCCAGAGCGTGTGAGAAACGGGTTGCGTACCGCCATGAAGATTTCAGGGAGCGTGTATGGCCTGACAATCGCCGCGTTTCTCGGGACGTGGGCCGTGGGGATTGAGGGATCGCGCGCGCTGGTTGCGCTCTACGGCATCAGCGGCTTGCTGGCGATTTCGACCTCCATCGGGTACTTGACCATCGAACAGCGCAGACGCGACGTCGACACCGAGTTCTGGGGCGCAGTCTGGAAGGGCCGAATCGGCAAGCTCGCCTTTTCCGTGGCGCGACGGCTTCTTGGGAATCGCCCGATCGAATCGGCGGTGACGCACCGGGCGACGGAACTGGCGCTCGGCATGGCGGCCGAGCAGCTGTACGATGGCCTGCCAGCCGCATCGCGCGAGGCGCTGCGCGATCTGCCGGCCGTGCTGCACCGATTGCAAGCGGACGCGCACGCTTTGCGAGCGCGCCATGACGAATTGCGCGACGCGCTCAGCGGTGCGGCCGACGCCGATTCCTCGCCGGAGTACGCACAGCTGAACTCCGAGCGCATGACGATTCACGCGCGGCTCGGCGAGGCGGTTGGCGCCATGGAGACCATCCGGTTGAACCTGCTCCGGCTCCACGCCGGCTCCGCGAGCGTCGAGAGCCTGACGACGCACCTCGGTCTGGCCTCGGAGGTGTCGGCGGACGTCGAGCGGCTGATTGCGGCGCACGACGAAGTGGAGCGCGCGTTGCGGTACCCGAGGCCGGTCTCGCCCTCACCGGCGTAGCGATCACGCGATCTCCAGCACACGTGCCCATGCATCGAATGCATGCGTGTGGTCCGCGCTCACCTGCCTCGGCATGGTCGCGGGTGTCACATGCAAACCAGAGCGCACGTCCAGCGGTGACTACCGGCCCGACATCGTGGTGTTGCTGTCGCACTGCGGGAATCTTGCGGTGGCTTAAATGCCAAGCGATTCTAGGCGGTAGGCTCCAGGCTCGATCACCCGAGATAACCCGGGCATTGCGAATCCCGCCACTGACTGCGGAAGGGATGCAGAATCCGACACGGCGTTCCCATGCGTCCAGCATGCCGCACCGTTCCGGTTGGACAGCGCGTGTTACGGCTGTCGCGATCTGTGCCGCACTGCCCAGCGTCAGCGTAACGCACGCCGGTGCGCAAGTTGGCGCGGTCGGGTGTCGGCGCGCTGTCCCGAGTGCATTGACGCGCGTTCCGGTCTTTGCTTCGGCGGTGGTTGGTGATTCGGCGCCTCGGGCGCTTCGCTTTGAGGCAGCCACTCTCGCTCAAGTCGTCGGTGACCACGGTCGCGCGTTGCTCGGCGGCGGGCCTGCTGCCCTGCCGAGGGCGGATTCGTCGATCACGTCGCGCGATTTCACTCACAGCGTGTTGGTAACGGCCTTTCGAGACGGGCGACTCGCATGGCGCAGCTCCGCGGACAGCGCGGGGGCAGTAGCGGATGGCGGCGCCGGCGCCGGCCTCATGGTCCGCGCCCTCGAGGCGGCGCGCCGTGCGAACGATGCGACTTTCGTCTGGCCCGAAACTCTGGCTGGAGACTCCGTGCGGTTCCGGATCGAATTGCTCCTGCCGGTTCCGGACGCGAATGGTGTCGTCCTGCCGATCGGCGACTCGTTGGCTACTCCGGTTTTCACCATAGGTGTACAGAGGGAAGAACCCGTCGCCGTCCTGCGCCCTCCACGCGTACGCTATCCCGTGGCATCACGCGCGGGGTCGGCCGAAGGGCTGCTCGTCCTCACCTTTGTGGTGGATACCGACGGGCGCGTCGACCTCACCACTGTGCGCGATGTGTGGCCCGGCGATCGACCGCGCCTGACGGGCGAGCTGGGAGACTATTACCAGCAGTTTCTCAAAGCGGCCCGATTGGCGCTCGCCGACGCGCGGTACTCGCCCGCACACATCCACGGGTGTCCTGTCCGGCAGCTCGTCAGCCAGGCATTCGAATTCAGAATTCCATAGGACGGGATCGTCTCGAGGTGGGTTCACAGTATGACGCGGCAACGCTGTCGCGCCGGGCCGGTGCATCATGATTCCTCCGCGTGGCGGAGACGAAGCACTGCGATCTCACCACGGCGCTGCGAGCAGGTAGAGGCCGGAGTTCACATCGCTGATGACGACGTACTCCCGCCGTTTCGATCGCGGCCAGCGCGCCATCCCGAGTTCCACGGCACCACGGCAAAGTGTTCGCGAACCGCTGTGCGCTGCGGCGAGAGCACAGCAAGTCCAGGCGCAAGCCGCGGATTTGCACCGTCACACGCGGAGGCACCTCTCCGTGATTTCAAACTGAACGTGACCAGCCTCCAGCTTCGCGAAATTCAGCACACCGTTAATGAGGCCGAGCAAGTGCTCCTGGCTGCGCCGCACCCGCCTCAGGTACTCGCGCTGATTGTCGTTCATGGGGTCCTGAATTCCCTCATCCAGCAATTGG
>JANNOC010000575.1:0-7271 GCA_031398865.1 Gemmatimonadota bacterium
CTCATTGTTGGCGGTGCTGTCGAACGTGACCTGAATCACGAGGTCTTCGACACCGTTGCCGTTGTTATCGATCTTGAACTGGTAGAGCAGGTTGGGATCGAACTTTGCGCCTGCGCTCTGTGCCGGTGTCAGCGGCGAGGACGTCACCATTACGAGGGTGATCCGGTCGGTGCTCGCGTTGCCCGCACCGCCGGGAAACACATACATGTCCGTGATGTCGGTCCGCGGGTTAAGCTCCGTCAGCGACGTCTGCTGATGGTCCGACGCGACGAGCTTGGTCACGACGGCCGCGCCGCCGACGAGCCCGATCGCGAGAACACCCGCCACCCACTTGCGGTGGGCGAGTGACAGTGGCTGCTTCATAATGCTTCCTCCGTAACAATTGTGTGGTTTGCGGCGAACTTTCCAATGCCTCTCAGCGGCTGTGACTCGCACCGCCGTGCAACATCGTCGCAGTCTAACTGAGCAACAAATATGCCGCAGTTTTACTGTTATGCCTATTGTGAATCAGAATTGATGAGTCAGGTATAAGGCTATATTGGTGCCAATCGTCGGTGTTGAGCCCGCCCAGGCGATGCGTTCAGCCCTCGCTGAGCAGATAGCGCCCCTGCTCGAAGCGCAGCAGAACCTGTTCGACCGCTGGGTCATCGAGATGGACCTCGAGGCCGCCCGGCGGCGGATTCGCGATGGGCGGGTGGCCTACGAGCCACTCAAGGTGATCGCGGCGGCGGGCCACCTTCTGGTGGCCTTTCGTCGAATGACCGTCGCGATCGAACATGCCGGTCTCGCCACGAGTGATGATGCCGCGGCGGCGCGGGAGTATGGCGGCGACGTGCTGCTCCTGATCGCCGCGTGGCTGGCCGCGGAGCCGCTCCCGCGCGACCCCGCCAAACGCGTGGCGCGCCGCGCGGCCGCCGCCATCGGGAGCTCGATTCTCGCACGCGCGAGTGAGGCTGTCATCGAGACAGACGGCGATGTCGCGGGATGGAATCGGCCGCACTGCCCTTGCTGTGGTGGCCTGCCTGATTTCGCCTTCACCGGAGGCGGTGGGACGCGGGCGATGGTGTGCGCACGATGCGATACGGAGTGGCCCTCCGACACCGCGGGGTGTGCCGGATGCGGCGCGACGAGCGAGCCGGCGATCGTGCGCATCGCGATGCCCGCACTCGGCTACGATCTCGTGATCTGCAACCAATGCGGGCGGTATATCAAGGAATCCGCGCTGTCGGGCACGGCGAATCTGCTCGTCGAACGCGCACTCACCGCTGACATTGACGCGGCGGCCGAACGACGCGGCCTGATGCTGTAGCGCACGCCCGCCTTGCTCCCGGCCCCGCCCGCCGGTCATGTTGCACCAATGAGCGATGCGATTGCGGTGACTCCGCTTCACGCGGTGGACGAAGTGCCAGTGTGGCTCGAGCTCAACGGTGCGCCGGTCGTCACGTGGATGTGCAGCCCCGCGCAACTCGACGATCTCGTCATCGGCTGGCTGTTCGGCGAGGGATACATTGACCGCGCCAGTGACGTGCTGCGCATGCGTCCCTGTCCCACGGAGCTGGGCTTTCGCGTCGATGTCCCCGCGGAGCGATACGCATCGGTGGAGTGCGCGGAGCGGCGTCGTGTGCTGGCGTCGGGGTGCGGCGCGGTGACAACGATCCTCGGCGCACTGAGCGCGGTGCCGCGTCGGTCGACCCCCATCCCACCGCTCGATTTGCAGCAGACGCGGCTGCTGTTCAAGCAGCTGTTCGCGCGCGGTGACCGCTACAAGGAGACGGGCGGCGTGCATGCGGCCGCGCTCACCGACGGCAGCGCGCTGCTGTTTCACGCGGAAGACATCGGCCGCCATAACGCGGTGGACAAGGTGCTCGGGGCCGCGCTGCAGGCGGGACGCGATCCGCGAGATCACATACTGCTGGTCACCGGACGCATCTCGGGAGAGCTCGCATACAAGGCGGCGCGCGCGGGAGTCGCGATCGTCGCCACTCCCTCGGTGCCCTCCACCATCGCGGTGGACATCGCGCGCGCCGCGGGCATGCAGCTCATCGGCCGCGCGGTGAGCGGCGCGCCGCAAATCCATCAGCCGTGAGCCGGTGCACCGGCGTCATCCTCGCCGGCGGCGAGGCGTCACGGTATGGGGGCGCGCCCAAGGGACTGGAGCGCGTGGGCGGGCGGCGCATCATCGATCGTGTGGTGGATGCGCTGTCCGCGGTCACCGACTCGCTCATGCTCGTCGCCAACGATGCGGCGGCGGACGGGTGGCTGCCGGGAGTGCGGCGCGTGGAGGACGTGCATCGCGGCGCGGGTGGACTTGGTGGAATTCACGCGGCGCTGTCGCACGCGGGCTCGGCTGTCCTTGTCGTCGCGTGGGACATGCCCTTCGTGCCGGCCGAGCTGCTTGCCGAGCTGCGGCGTGAGGGGGAGACGCCTGGCGCGGACGCCGCCGTGCCGGAGAGCGACTCGCGCAGGGGCCTGGAGCCGCTCTGCGCGTACTACGGGCCCCGTTGTCTCGCCGCAGTCGAGTCCCGTCTCGCGCGTGGCGAGCGCAAGGTCATCGCGTTTTTCGAGGACATCACCGTGCGGCGCATCCCGGCGACAACGGTTGCGCGCTTCGGTGATCCGTCCATCATTTTCATGAACATCAATACACCGGCGGAACTCGCGCTCGCGGAGGAGCATGTCGCGTCCACCCATGGTGGCGATCATCGGCGCCAAGCATAGCGGGAAGACGACGCTCACCGTGCAGCTCACGGCGGAGCTGCACCGGCGCGGGCACCGAGTAATGACCATCAAGCACGGCACGCACACGTTCAACCTCGACCCGGCGACGACGGACACGTACCGGCATTACCACGAAGGGATGGCGGAGCGGGTGGCGATGGTGTCGCCAGACAAGTTCGCGCTCGTCGCGCGCGGGAGCGAGGAGCTGTCGCCCGACGCGGTCGCCGAGCGCTACATGGCGGACGCCGACATCGTTGTATGCGAAGGATTCAAGACGTCCGCCTTGCCGAAGGTCGAAGTGTTTCGACGCGCCGTGCACGAGAGACCGCTATATCGGGAAGGGGCCGCGGAGGCGACCTTCTATATCGCGATGGTCACGGACGTGGACGACATCGCCGCGCCCTTTCCACTTCTCTCGTTTGCCGATCCCGACTGGCTGCGCCGCCTGGCGACGCTGGTCGAGGATCGCGTCATGGAGCCTCGATGACCGCTGTACTTTCGACGCTGCGCGGCGTCCAGCGCGCCGCACTGTGTGTACTCGTGGCGGGATGCGCCTCCGCGGGAACGCTCCGCGCACCGAGTGCCGCCAACGTCGCCGTGCCCCGTAGCGCGCTCGGCGATCTGCGCGCGATGATTGATTCGGCGGTGGACGCGCCGGCGTTCCGCAGCGCGCACTGGGGAATTCTGATCGTGGATCCCGAACGGGGAGACACGCTGTACTCGCGCAATGCCGGAAAACTCTTCATGCCGGCATCGAACCAGAAGATCCTCACGGGCGCCACGGCACTCGCGCGGCTGGGTCCGGACTTTCGCTTCCGCACCGTGTTCGCGACGCGCGGGACGGTGAAAGACAGCACGCTCCGGGGGGATCTGGTCGTGCTCGGACGTGGCGATCCGTCGATGAGCGACCGGATGCGGGGGGACGCCATGCAGGTGCTGCGCGATGTCGCCGACTCCCTCCGGGCGCACGGCATCCGCCGCATCACCGGCCGCCTGACGAGTGAAGGCGACGCATTCCCCGATTCGCCGCTCGGCTTCGGCTGGTCCTGGGACGATCTCGACTACCCGTATTCGGCGGGCGTGGATGAGTTGCTGTTCAACGAGGGATTCTCGCGCATCATTGCTCGCGGCGGGCGGCGGGCGGGGGATGGCGTGACCATCGCGATCGCGCCCGCTCGCGGCGTGCCTGACGATGTGCGCATCACCGCGCGCACGGTCGCGCGACCCCCCGCGATGGATACGACGCGCGGCTCATCCGCCGCGGATACGGCGGCCGCGGTCCCGGAACCGGAAATCCAGGTGCGCAGCGATTCCGGAGGCCGCGTCGTGCTCGTGACGGGAACGATCTTTCCGGGCGACAGTGTCGTCGAGTCGATCGCGCACCGTGATCCGTCGGGCGCCTACCTGCGCGCGTTGCGGGAAGCGCTGACCGAGAAAGGAATCGCGTTGGAGCTGCGCGCATTTCCGGCACCCGCGGACAGTGTGCTGCCTCACGACACGATCTTCACGCTGTTCTCGCCCCCGTTGCGGGAGATCCTTCCCGTCCTCGAGAAACCCTCGCAGAACCAGGTGGCGGAGGCGTTGCTGAAAACGCTCGGCTTGGAGTTCATGGGCCATGGCTCCGCCGACAGCGGCCGCCGTGTCGTGGAAGCTCAGCTCGTGGCGTGGGGCGCCGCACCCGACGGCTTCGTGGTGCGGGACGGCAGCGGGCTCTCGCGCCACAACTACGTGACGCCGGAGACGATCGTCCGCGTCCTGGCGGCTATGCGCCGCGACTCCGCGTTCACGGTGTTCTACGACGCGCTGCCAATCGCAGGGGTAGACGGCACACTCGCCTCGCGCATGCGCGGAACGCCGGCGCAGGGCAACGTGCGCGCCAAGACGGGATACATCGATCGGGCACGCTCGCTCTCAGGGTACGTCACGACGGCGGACGGTCGCCTCCTGATGTTCAGCCTCCTGTGCAACAACTGGACGACATCGGTGAAGGACGTCGAGCGCGTTCAGGACGACATTGCGTCACGCCTCGCGGCGTTGCGGCACTGATGCTCACGGTTTCCGAGGCGAGCGCTCAGATTCTGGCCGACATCCGCCCGCTTTCCGCTGAGCGGGTCGCGCTGCTCGACGCCCTCGGACGCGTGCTCGCGGTGCAAGTGATCGCGGGGGTGACGCTGCCGCCGTGGGACAACTCCGCCATGGATGGATACGCGGTACTCTCGTCCGACGTGCTCACGGCGGATGCGGATCGCCCAGTCACGTTGCGCGTGCTGGAGACCGTGGCCGCGGGCGCGTTCGCGACGCACGCCGTGGTACCTGGCACCGCCACCCGCATCATGACGGGCGCACCGATTCCATCCGGCGCCGACAGCGTCATTCGCGTGGAGGACACCGATGGCGGCACGACCAAAGTCACGGTGCGCAACGCACGCGACGCGGGGAAGAACATACGACCGCGGGGCGAGGATCTTCGCGAAGGAGACGTTGTGCTTCCCGCCGGCATCCCGCTCGGTGCCGCGCAACTCGGCGTGCTCGCGTCAGTCGGACGCTCGACGGTGGAGGTGTACCGCCGGCCGCGTGTCGCGATTCTCGGATCCGGTGACGAGCTGGTGGAGATCGACGAGTTCCACGAAGTGCTGGCCGGCAGGAAGATCGTCAGCTCGAACAGCTACACCTTGCATGCGCTGGTGCGGTCCGCGGGCGGGGAGCCGGTCAACCTCGGCATCGCGCCCGATGATCCCGCTGCGCTGCGGGAGCGGATTGAGCGCGCCGCGGGGTGCGACCTGATCGTCACATCGGCGGGGATTTCGGTGGGCGAGTTCGACTACATTCGCGAGGTGCTGCAGGCGCTGGGTGCGGACATGAAGTTCTGGAAGGTTCGGATGCGTCCGGGCGCGCCGTTAGGCTTCGGCGTGCTGCGCGAGACGCCCTGGATCGGCTTGCCGGGAAATCCTGTCTCCGCCATGGTCACATTCGAGCTGTTCGTTCGGCCCGTCATCCGGCGCATGCTCGGTCATCAGCGGCTCTTCCGCCGTCCGCTGCCGGTGACGTTGGAAGAACGTGTATTCATCGGCGCGAAGCTGACGCATTTTCTGCGGGCGATCGTGACCGTCGCCGACAACGGCTCGCTCACAGCCCGGCTCACCGGGCCGCAGGGATCGGGCATTCTCACCTCGATGTCGCTCGCGAACGCGCTGCTCATTGTCCCCGAGGAGCGGCAGCAGTGCGAGGCGGGAGACCAGCTGCACGCCCTGGCGCTGACGGACGACGCGGCATTCGCCACGCGCTTTGCGCTATGAGCCCGCGCACTCGCAGTGCCGCACGGCCGGATGACGCCGCCCAGCTGCGCGCGCTGGAACGGGAGCTCGCCGCCAGCTTCAACATCAAGAGGACGTCGCTAGCGCTCGGTGACGAGACCGTCGAACTGCTGCGTCCGTCCAACCCGGACGATCTGATCAGCGAGACGGATTACGTTCGCGACGAGCGGCTGCCGTACTGGGCCGACATCTGGCCCTCGTCCCTCATCCTGTCGGCGCGCGTCGTGGCCATGCGCGGCGAAGGACAGCGCCTGCTCGAACTTGGCTGCGGCGTGGGCCTGGTGTGCATCGCGGCCACGCGCGCGGGCTTTGCCGTCACAGGCACGGACTACTACGTGGACGCATTGCGTTTCGCGGAGATCAACGTGCGGCGCAACACCGCCCGCTCGCTCGTCGCGCGGCACGTGGATTGGAGGGCATTTCCGCAGGATCTGGGCGTCTTCGACGTCGTCGTCGCGTCCGACGTCCTGTATGAGGCGTCGTATCCCGCGCTGGTCGCGGAAGCGCTGGTCCGCACGGTTGCTCCGGCCGGTGTCGCCCTGATCGCGGATCCCGGACGAGTCGCCACGCCGGCCTTCATCACCGAGTGCGCACGGCGCGGATTGCGCGTCGCGCGGAAAACCGACACGCCGTTCGTCGAGGGAGCGATCCGCCAGACCATTCAGATCTACGAGCTCGGTGCGGCGCCCGCGGCGGCGCGGACCCGTTAGGCGTCGCGCGACCTCAGTGCGCGCGGCTCATCCGTACTGACCTGCGGTACGAACCGCTGGAGCGAACCGCCAGCGCCGAGCCGGCCACCGGGAGCGTGAAGAGAAAGGTGCTTCCCGCCCCTTCAGTGCTCTCCACCCAGATTCGCCCGCCATGCGCCTCCACGATGCCCTTGGCAATGGCGAGACCGAGTCCAATGCCGCGCCGATCCTTGCGATCGCCCTGCCACATGCGCCCGAAAATGTGCGGCAATGAGGCCGCGGGAATTCCAGGACCGGTATCCACGACCTCGATACGCACTTCCTCGCCCGCCCTCAGGGCGCGCACGATGATCCGTCCCTCGCGAGGCGTGAACTTGATGGCATTGCCGACAAGGTTCGAGAGCACCTGCTGCACCCGCGGGATGTCCGCCATGACCGCCGGCAACTGGTCCTCCACCGTGCTGTCGAGCTGAATCGCACTCCCGCGAGCGATGGGGCGCAGCATGTCCAGGGCGTCGGTGAGGATCTGCGCGACCCCTTCCGGGCGCGG
>JANNOC010000606.1:0-9675 GCA_031398865.1 Gemmatimonadota bacterium
CGCGCGGATCCCACGCCGCTCCCCGGCTTCGAGCAGGAAGACTACGTCGCGGCGGCACTTTTTGAGGCGCGGACGATCAGCGATCTCGTCGCGGAGCTGGAGAGCGTGCGTGCAGCGACGCTGTCACTGCTCCGAGGCCAGGATGACGCTGCGCTTCGGCGACGCGGAGTCGCGAGCGGATTCGACGTGTCGGCGCGTGCGCTCGTGTTCATCATCGCGGGGCACGAGCGTCACCACATGTCCGTGCTGCGGTCGCGCTACCTTCCCGGGTGATCGCGTGGCATCGTCGTTGGCGCCCAGCGCGAGCCCGTCGCAGCCCTCAGCCTGGCTGCGCGGGCCGGTCGAGGACGTTCCCAACGCACTGCAGCATGCGGCGCACGCATTGATCCAGGCGGGAGAGGAGATTGCGCGGGCCGTGTCCCCGCTCACCAGCGCCGAGTTGTGGGCGCGGCCCGGCGGGGCGGCGTCCGTTGGCTTTCACCTGCGCCACATCGCAGGGAGCACCGATCGTTTGCTCACGTACGCGCGCGGCGCGTCACTGGACCAGGCGCAGCGCGACGAGATGCAGCGCGAACAGGGCGAGCCGTCCCCCGCGGATGACGCGGCCACACTGATGCGGTGCGTGCGCGTGCGCCTCGCGAAAGCGCTCGACGTACTGCGCACGACGCGGGAAGAGGAGCTGCATCTTCCACGTCCCGTGGGGCGCGCTGCGTTGCCGAGCACGGTGATGGGCCTGTTGTACCATGTGGCGGACCACACGCAGCGACACACGGGACAGATCATCGTGACGGCCAGGATTGTTCGGAACGGCCTGTAGCCGACACCTTTCGCTCGCGACACTCAGCCTCTGCCCATGACCGACTTCGCCTATCCCATCGGACGCTTCGTCCCGGCCCAGAGCTACACCGCCGCCGATCGAGTCGCGTCCATTGCGGCGATCGAGATGCTGCCTGCGGATCTCCGGCGCGCGGTCGCCGATCTGTCGACGGAGCAGCTCGACACCCCGTATCGCGACGGAGGCTGGACGGTGCGGCAGGTCGTCCATCACCTGCCCGACAGTCACCTGAACGCATACACGCGATTCAAGCTGGCCCTGACCGAGACGGAGCCGACGATCAAGCCGTACGAGGAAGCGTTGTGGGCGGAGCTGCCCGACTCGCGATCCGGTGATCCGGAGCTGTCGCTCGCGCTGCTTGACGCCTTGCATCGTCGTTGGGTCGTGACGCTGCGACACATGACCGAACGGGATTTTGCGCGGGAGTTCCGGCATCCGGAGCACACGAAGCTGCTCAGCCTGGACCGCGTGCTGGCGACCTACGCATGGCACGGCCGGCATCACGTCGCGCACGTGACCTCGCTGCGTGAGCGGAAGGGGTGGCGTTAGCGTTGTGAAGATCGTCACGGTGGGTGGCGGGCCCGCGGGACTGTATGTCGCGCTGCTCCTCAAGAAGGCGGACCCATCGCACGAGATCATCGTGCTCGAGCGCAACGCCCCCGACGATACTTTCGGCTGGGGCGACGTTTTTTCGGATCAGACGCTCGGCAACTTCCAGATCGCCGACGCCGAGAGTTACCGCGAGATCACCGACCGATTCGCCCGCTGGGACGACATCGACGTGCACGTGAAGGGGTCCACGATCACGTCCGGGGGCCACGGCTTCGCGGGCATCGCGCGCCGCACGCTGTTGCAGATCCTGCAGCGACGGGCACACGCGCTGGGCGTCGAGCTGCGCTTCCGCTGCGACGTCCGTGACAGCGACCTGCGCGCGCCGGACCTCGCGGGTGCGGATCTGGTGATCGCGGCCGATGGTGTGAACAGTATGCTGCGTCAGAAACACGCCGCCCACTTCAAGCCGGAGATCGACCTTCGCACCGCGCGCTACATCTGGCTGGGAACGACGCGCCGCTTCGATGCGTTCACCTTCATCATCATCGAGACCGCACACGGCGTCTTTCAGGCGCACGCCTATCGCTTCGAGGACAACCTGTCGGCCTTCATTGTCGAGTGCGACGAGCGATCCTGGCGCGCGGCGGGCTTCGAGGGCGCCGATACCGCGGCGACGATCGCCGCCTGCGAAGCGATGTTCGCGCCCTGGCTCGACGGTCACGCGCTTGTGAGCAACGCGCCGCCGCACCTGCGAGAACGTCCCTGGCTGCGATTCGCCCGGGTGCGCAACGAGCGCTGGTATCACGCCAATGTCATCCTCATCGGCGATGCGGCGCACACCGCGCACTTCTCCATCGGGTCGGGCACCAAGCTCGCCATGGAAGACGCGATCGTGCTCGCGCGAGTGCTGCACACGGAGCCCGATCGCGATCGTGCGCTCAGTACCTACCAGGACGAGCGCATGACGGAGGCACTGCGGCTGCAGAACGCGGCGCGCAACTCGATGGAGTGGTTCGAGAACGTGCGGCGGTACGTGTCGCTCGAGCCGGAGCAGTTCGCGTACAGTCTGCTCACTCGCAGCCAGCGCGTGAGTCATGAGAATCTCCGCTTGCGCGATGGCCGGTATCTCGGCGGCGTCGAGCGCTGGTTTGCCGCCCGCGCCAGCGCGACGGGTGACGCGCCCGCGGCTCCCCCGATGTTCACCCCCTTTCGCCTGCGCGCGCTCGTCCTGGACAACCGGATCGTCGTCTCGCCGATGGATATGTACAGCGCCACGGACGGCACGCCTAACGATTTCCACCTGGTGCACCTGGGGGCGCGCGCGCTCGGCGGTGCGGGCCTGGTCATGACCGAGATGACGTGTGTGTCGCCCGAGGCACGCATCACGCTCGGCTGTACCGGGATGTACACGCCGGAGCACATGGACGCGTGGCGCCGCATCACGGATATGGTGCACCGCTGGAGCGGCACGAAGATCTGCCTGCAGTTGGGACACGCCGGCGGGAAGGGGTCCACGCGGCTGATGTGGGAGGGGATGGACGAGCCGCTGGCGTCAGGTGGATGGGACGTGATCGCGCCATCAGCGGTGGCGTACAAACCGGGAATGCAGGTGCCGCGCGAGATGTCGCGGGACGACATGGATCGCGTGCGCGACGAGTTCGTCCGTGCAACGCACATGGCGATCGAGGCGAACTTCGACATGCTGGAGCTGCACTGTGCGCACGGGTATCTGCTTTCGCAGTTCATCACGCCGCTCAGCAATCGCCGGCGCGACGATTACGGCGGTGTCCTCCGCAATCGGCTGCGGTATCCCCTCGAGGTGTTCGCGGCGATGCGCGCCGTGTGGCCCGAGGAGCGCCCGATGTCCGTGCGCATCTCCGCGACCGATTGGATGGATGCTGGCATCACTGATGCCGACGGGGTGGAGGTCGCACGCGCTTTCCACGCGGCGGGCGCCGACATCATTCACGTCTCCGCCGGGCAGACGTCGGCCGACGCGAAGCCCGTCTACGGCCGCATGTTCCAGACACCGTTCAGCGATCGCATCCGCAACGAAACGCGAATCCCGACCATCGCGGTCGGCAACATCACGGATGCGGATCAGGTAAACTCTATCATTGCCGCCGGGCGCGCCGACCTGTGCGCCCTGGCGCGTCCACACCTGAGCGATCCGCACTGGACACTGCACGCCGCCGCCGATCTCGGGTTTGCGGAGCAGCGGTGGCCCGTGCAGTATCTCTCGGGCAAGGAACAGCTGGCGCGTCTGCGACGCGTCCGGGAGTAGCGCTGGGGATATGGCTGGATCCTATTGCCTCTCGGCGATGCCGGGCCTGCGCTCCGCCCACGCTGTTGCTTCACTCATCCAGACATGCCAGAGATTCCTGATCCCCCCTCGCCTCTCGATTCCATGTCGTCGTTGACCGGGGACCTCGCCGGTCGCCACGCGATCGTGACCGGCGGTGGCCGGGGAATTGGTGCAGCGATCGCGACCGAGCTGGCCAGGCGGGGTGCGCACCTCACGCTGCTCGGACGGTCGGAGCCGGCCCTCACGTCGCATGCCAACGCGTTGCGCGGCGAGTTTGCGACGCCGGTGGAGACGCGCACGTGCGATCTCCAGGATGAGAACGCGATCGAGGCGGTGTTTGTTGCCGCGTTCTCCTCGCTCGGTGAGCCGTACATTCTCGTCAACAATGCCGGCCAGGCGGAGTCCACGCCGTTCACCCAGATCACGCGCGAGAGCTGGGACCGGCTGCTCGCGGTGAACCTCACCGCGACCTTTCTCTGCATGCAGCAGGTGCTTCCGTCCATGGAGAAAGCGCGTGCCGGGCGCATCGTGAACATCGCGTCGACGGCCGGCGTGAAAGGCTACGCGAGGACCGCCGCGTACTGCGCGTCCAAGCACGGCGTCGTGGGTCTCACCCGTGCTCTGGCGATCGAGACCGCGAAGCTCGGCATCACCGTCAATGCGGTGTGCCCGGGCTACACCGACACCGCGATGGTCGAGGGCGCCCAGCGCAACGTCATGGCGGCGCGCGGAGTGAGTGCGGAGGAAGCGCGACAGCTGATCGCGCGCACCATTCCGCGGGGCAGCCTGATCCAACCCGCCGAGGTGGCGGATGCGGTCGGATGGCTGTGTTCTCCCGGTGCCAGCGCGATTACGGGACAGACCATCATGGTCGCGGGCGGCGAGGTCACCTGAGCGGCGCCATGAGTCATTCATCCGGAGAATCGTTCGCCGTGCCCCATTCTTTTGTCGCAAAGGAAATCGCGCCCCGGCATTTCGGCTGGAGCGTCACCGATCGCGTCGCGACGATCACGCTCAACCGGCCGGAGAAGAAGAATCCGCTCACCTTCGAGTCGTACCACGAGCTGTCCGACACCTTCCGACGGCTGCGCAACGCGACCGATGTGCGAGCCGTGGTCATTACGGGTGCGGGCGGAAACTTCTCGTCCGGCGGCGACGTGCACGAGATTATCGGCCCACTCGTCGAGTTCGCGGAGGAAAGGCGCACAGGCGATCTCCTGGCGTTTACGCGAACGACGGGAGATCTCGTGTCCACCATGCGTGCCTGCCCGCAGCCGATCGTGAGCGCGATCGACGGCGTCTGCGCAGGCGCCGGGGCGATCATCGCGATGGCGTCGGATCTGCGCGTCGGCACGGCCCGCAGCAAGGTCGCGTTTCTCTTTGTGCGCGTCGGGCTCTCCGGCGCTGACATGGGCGCGTGCGCAATTCTGCCGCGCATCATCGGGCAGGGGCGGGCGAGCGAGTTGCTGTATACCGGGCGCTTCATGGACGGGACCGAGGCGGAGCGGTGGGGCTTCTACAACCGCATCGTCGCGCCGGAGCGAGTGCTCGAGGACGCGCAGGAGCTCGCGCACGTCCTCGCACGCGGCCCCACCGTCGCGCACGGCATGACCAAGGCGGCGCTGCACCGCGAGTGGAGCATGAGTGTGGACGACGCGATCGAGGCGGAAGCGCAGACGCAGGCGCTATGTATGCAAACGAAGGATTTCGCGCGCGCGTACCGCGCCTTCGCGGCGAAGGAGACGCCCGTGTTCGAGGGCAACTGATGCCCGACCGGGCGTTCCTCGACTGGCCGTTCTTCGGCGACGCGCATCGCGCCCTCGCCGCCGAGGTGGCGACGTGGACGGCGCGGGAGCTCGCCGAGCAGGACGACAGCGATGTGGACGCCGCGTCGCGCGCGCTGGTACGCGCGTTGGGCGCGGGCGGGTGGCTGCGACACGTCGTCCCCGCATCGCATGGCGGTGCGTCGGACACACTCGACGTGCGCACGTTGTGCCTCGTGCGCGAAGCGCTCGCGTACCATTCGGGGCTCGCCGACTCCGCGTTCGCGCTGCAGGGACTGGGGAGCGCGCCGATCGCGCACTTCGGCTCGGCGGAGTTGCAGCGCCGGTATCTCCCCCGCATCGCGCGCGGCGAGCACATCGCGGCGTTCGCTCTGTCGGAGGCGGAGGCAGGCTCCGACGTCACCGCGATGCAGACGAGCGCGCGACGCGATGGCAGCGGCTACGTCCTTGACGGGACGAAGACCTGGATCTCCAACGCGGGGATCGCGGACCACTACGTCGTCTTCTGCCGGGTTCCCGCTGGCGGCGAGAAAAGCTTCGCGGCATTCGTCGTCGATGCGGACAATCCGGGACTTCGCGTGAGCGAACGCATCGCGGTCATGGCACCGCATCCGCTGGGCAGCCTCGTGTTGGACGGCTGTCATGTTTCCGCGGACGCGCTGCTCGGCGAACTCGGCAAGGGAATGCGCATCGCGCTCGGCACCCTGGACATCTTTCGCGCCACGGTTGGTGCCGCGGCACTGGGCTTCGCGCGCCGCGCGCTGGACGAGGCACTCGGGTTCGTGCGCGAGCGCCATGCCTTCGGCCAGCCGCTCGCCCAGTTTCAGTTGACGCAAGCGAAGATCGCGGACATGGCGGTCGCGATCGATGCCAGCGCGCTGCTGGTGTACCGGGCCGCGTGGACCCGCGACGCGGGCGCCGCTCGCGTCACGCGCGAGGCGGCCATGGCAAAGCTCTTCGCCACCGAAAGCGCGCAGCGCGTCATTGACGGCGCCGTACAATTGCTGGGTGGGCGCGGCGTGGTCTCGGGCGCGCCAGTCGAGCGGTTGTATCGCGAGATTCGGGCGCTGCGGATCTATGAGGGCACGAGCGAGATCCAGCGTCTGGTGATTGCAGGACAGACGTTGAGCGCAGCACCGGACGACGCACGCGTTCATGCGTAGCGCGGACGTGCAACCGCGACAGACGCAGGGCGGATCCGCATCGTCTCCGGCGAGCGCGCACGTCGATCCCTTCTGCCGAGAGATGCTTCCACCGCGCGAGCTATGGCCGGCGATGAGCTATGCGGCGCTTCCAGCGCTGGCGTATCCGCCGCGGCTCAACTGCGCCGTGGAGCTGCTCGACCGGATGGTCGCCCGCGGCGTCGGCGATCGCACCGTGTTCCGCGCGCCAGGCGGCAACGTCAGCTATGCGGAGTTGCTGGCGACGGCCAACCGCATCGCGCATGTGCTGGTTGATGATCTTGGTATGGTGTCCGGCAATCGCGTGTTGCTGCGCGGGCCGAACAACCCGATGATGGCCGCGTGCTGGTTTGCGATCCTCAAGGCCGGCGGGGTTGTCGTCTGCACCATGCCGCTGCTGCGAACGCGCGAGCTCGTGTACGTCGCGGACAAGGCGCGCATCACCCTCGCGCTGACCGATGCGCGTATCGCCAGCGATTGCGAGCAGGCCATGACGACGACCGGCGCGGGCAGCCCGCGCCGCGGTGCGCGCACTGTGCGCTTTGGTTCGGATGATGTCACGTCGCTCGACACGCTCATGGCGCACAAGCCGGCAACGTTCGCGAACTGCGATACGGCCGCGGAGGACGTCGCGCTCATTGCGTTCACCTCCGGCACCACGGGGCAGGGGAAGGGGACGATGCACTTCCATCGCGACGTGATGGCGGTGACCGACTGTTTTCCGCCGCACACGCTGCGCGCGACCCCGGACGACATCTTCTGCGGCTCGCCGCCCTTCGCGTTCACCTTTGGATTGGGCGCCCTGGTGCTCTTCCCGATGCGCATCGGCGCAACGTCGCTCCTGTTGGAGCAGGCCTCGCCGCCACTGTTGCTGCAGGGGATCGCCGAGCATCGCGCGACCGTCTGCTTTACCGCGCCAACGGCATATCGAGCGATGCTGCCGCTCCTGTCGCAGCACGACATCTCCAGCCTGCGCCGCTGTGTGTCGGCGGGCGAGACACTGCCACGCTCGACGTTCGAGGCGTGGGAGCGCGCCACCGATGGTCGGATCCGGATCATTGACGGCATCGGCGCCACCGAGCTGCTGCATATCTTCATCAGCGCGGCGGACGATGACATCCGGTGCGGCGCCACAGGCAGGGTCGTGCCGGGGTACGAAGCGAAGGTCGTGGACGCGTCTGGCGCGGAGGTCCCCGTGGGCGACATTGGCCGGTTGGCAGTGCGCGGTCCGACCGGATGCCGGTATCTCGACGATGACACGCGCCAGCGCGACTATGTGCGTGACGGCTGGAATCACACCGGTGACGCGTACCGGATGGATGCGGACGGGTATTTCTGGTATCAGGCGCGCACCGACGACATGATCGTCTCGGCGGGCCACAACATTTCCGGCCCCGAGGTCGAGAGCGTGATTCTGGAACACGAGGCGGTCAGGGAGTGCGGGGTGGTCGGCGTGCCTGACGAGGAGCGCGGACAGATTGTCCAGGCGTTTATCGTGCTGCGTGAGGGCGTCGAGGGATCGGTGCCGCTCGTGAAGGAGATCCAGGATTTCGTCAAGCGCGAGATCGCGCCGCACAAATACCCACGGCGCGTTGTGTTCGTGGAGAGTCTGCCCCGTACCGCAACAGGAAAGCTGCAGCGTTTTCGCCTCCGGGACGGCGGCGCGTGAGCGGCGGGGAGACACCGGTTGTGGTGCAGCCTGCGGGATGGCTGGCGCCCAGCGGCTACTCGAATGGCATCAGCGCGCGCGGACGCACTGTTGTCGTTGCCGGGCAGGTGGGGTGGAATCCCACGACCGGTCGCTTTGAGAGCGATGATCTAGTCGCGCAGGTTCGTCAGGCACTGGAGAACACGGCGGACATCCTGGAGGCCGCGGGTGCGACGACGCGCCACGTCACGCGGCTGACGTGGTACATCACCAACAAGGCCGAGTACGCGGCGGCTCGTCGCGAGATCGGCGTCGCGTATCGCGAAGTGATGGGGACGCACTATCCCGCCATGACGCTGGTGGTGGTGAGCGCGCTCCTCGAAGACCGCGCCCGAGTGGAGATCGAAGCGACCGCGGTCATCCCCGAATGACCGGGCGGGAGATGGCGGACGCGGTCATTCTCGACGCGTGCCGCACGCCGATCGGCCGGTACGGCGGTGTGCTGGCTCGCGTCCGCGCCGACGACCTCGCGGCCGTAGTGCTCCGCGCGATCGTGGCGCGCACCGGCATCGATCCCGCCAGCATCGACGACGTCATCCTTGGCTGCACCAATGGGGCGGGGGAGGACTCGCGCAATGTGGCGCGCATGGCGTTGCTGCTCGCGGGGTATCCGGTGGACGTGCCCGGGCAGACGGTGAACCGGTTGTGCGGCTCCGGTCTTCAGGCGATCGCGAGCGCGGTGCATGCGATCAAGGCGGGTGACGCGCACCGCATCGTCGCCGGGGGCGTGGAGAGCATGACGCGCGCGCCGTGGGTGACGCTCAAGCCTGACGAGGGATTCGCGCGCGGCGCGCCCCAGAGCGCCGACTCCACTATCGGCTGGCGCTTCACCAACCCCGCGATGCCGCCGCAGTGGACGATCTCCATGGGCGAGACCGCCGAGGTCGTGGCGGAGCGCTTCGGCGTCACCCGCGAGCAGCAGGACCAGTTTGCGTTCGGTTCACACCAGAAGGCCGTGCGCGCCATCGCGGAGGGCCGGTTCGTCGACGAGATCGTGCCGATACGGACCCGCGTGGCGGGGGACGGCTGGCGGGACATCGAGTTCTCGGTGGACGAGGGCCCGCGGGCGGACACGACGCTGGAGGCGCTCGCGAAGCTCCGGCCGGTGTTCAAGCAGAACGGGACGGTGACGGCGGGGAACTCCTCGCAGACCTCGGATGGCGCCGCGGCGGTGATCGTGGCCTCCCGCGAAGTCGCGGAGTCGCTGGGGCTGCCGATCCTCGCGGTGCTGCGATCCTACCAGGTGGCGGGTGTGCCGCCCGAGGTCATGGGCATCGGGCCGGTCGCCGCGATCCCCAAGGCGCTGAAGT